>CAKUGX010000071.1 GCA_934654765.1 uncultured Collinsella sp.
AGCTTGACCAGCAGCTTGTAAATGCGGCGGTCGTCGAGTTGCTCAAGCGAGGTGCCAAAGGACCGCTCGGCGAGATCCGCGAGATTGATACGGGGCATGTTTCCTCCTGTGGTGAGTTGACTACATGTCAGAAATACAAAAGAATCCCGCGCGAGGGGATTGGGGTGGCCTCGCGCGGGTAAAGCAAGCGCGTCCGCACGGTGGGGAGGGGTCGGGCGCGGTAGCTCCTATTGAGGAAGCTCGATTTCGGCTTCCGACGGGATGCGGAAGTAGGTCTCGGTCCAGTCGGTGAGTTTGTGCTCGAGCTCGCGGGTGATGGCGCCGTCGAGCATGCGCCAGGTCCAGTTGCCGCCCAGCGTGGCAGGGGTGTTGATGCGCGCCTCGTTGCCCAAGTTGAGCAGGTCCTGCATGGTGTAGATGCACGTGTCGCTCACGCTGGCGGCGATGGTGCGATTGAGTGCATCTGCCATGGGTTCGCCGGCCTGCTGATGGGTGTACAGGGCTGCCTGCTCGCGCTGACGCGGGGTGGCCGTTCCCTCAAACCAACCGCGCGCCGTCTCGTTATCGTGGGTGCCCACATAGGCGACGGTGTTGGCGATGTAGTTATGCGGCAGGTAGTACGAGTTGGTGCCCTCAAAGGCAAACTGCAGGATCTTCATGCCGGGGAAGCCCGAGTTGTCGCGCATGTCGATGACGCCGGGGGTGAGGAAGCCCAGGTCCTCGGCGATGATGGGCAGCGTGCCGAGCTTTTCCTCGAGCGTCTTGAAGAGCTTGAGGCCGGGACCCTGCGTCCACGAACCGTAGGACGAATCGGGCGAGGAGAACGGAACCTCCCAATAGGCCTCGAAACCGCGGAAGTGGTCCAGGCGGATGACATCGTACATGCCAAGAGCGGCGCGAATGCGGCCCTCCCACCAGGAGAAGTCGTCGGCCTCCATGGCGTCCCAGTCGTAGATGGGGTTGCCCCAGTACTGTCCAGTGGCCGAGAACTGGTCGGGCGGCGTGCCGGCGACGCTCACAGGATTGCCGTTAGCGTCGATCTTAAAGAGCTCAGGTGTCGCCCACATCTCAACGGAGTCGCGCGAGACATAGATGGGCAGGTCGCCGATGATGAGGATGTCGCGCTCGTTGGCATAGGCCTTGAGGCGGCTCCACTGGCGATCGAAGAAGTACTGCGTCATCTGGTGGTAGAGCATACGCGCCGGATGGTTGGCGCAGACCTTGGCGGAAGCCTCGCCGCGGGTGCGGAGCTCCGCGGGCCACTCCCAAAAGGCTTTGAGCCCACACTCCTCTTTGACGGTCATGAACTCACAGTAGGGGATGAGCCAGTCCCCGTTGGCCTGGATAAAGTCATCGAAGTCTGCCGGCTTGTCGGCTGCAAAGCGCTCAGCGGCGCGGTCGAGGATCTGACGGCGGCCGCCAAAGATGGCGCCGTAGTCGACGTTGCTGGGGTCGGAACCCAGGTACACGCCGTCGATATCGCGCTGCTCCAGATACCCAGCCTCGATAAGCTCGGCAAAGTCGATGAAGTTGGGGTTGCCGGCACGGGCCGAGAACGACTGGTAGGGCGAGTCGCCATAGCTGGTCGTCGTAAGGGGCAGAATCTGCCAGTAATGTTGTTTACACGAGGCAAGGAAATCGACGAAGTCGTAGGAATTCCAGCCAAAGCCGCCGATTCCATAAGGGCCGGGCAGAGATGAGACGGGCATGAGGACACCGCTTGCACGCTCCATGAATGCGCTCACCAACCTTTTTGTCGTGGGGCCGTCCTGCCAATGGAAGAACAGTCCGCCCCCGGTGTTCTGATTCGATACGCCTATTGTAAAACATGTTGTTTAAACATGTATAGGCAAGATAAAAAAGTTGGAAGTATTTCGGTGAATGGTTGCATGCCATGAAAAAGCCCCGGTCTCACATTGGAGACCGGGGCCCAAAAACGATTGCGGGGGAGTGGCTACTCGGCGTCGGCGAAGCCGTTGGGGTTGTGGCTCTGCCAGTTCCAGCTGTCGCGGCACATATCCGCGATGTCGTACTGAGCCTTCCAGCCCATCATGCGCTCGGCCTTGGAGGCATCGCACCAGTTGGCGGCGATGTCGCCGGCACGGCGTTCGCGAATCACATAGGGCAGTTCCTTGCCGCAAGCCTTGGAGAAGGCGGCGACGACCTCGAGCACCGAGGTGCCGGTGCCGGTGCCCAGGTTAAAGATCTCGACGCCGGTCTTGCCGTTCATCCAGTTGAGGGCCGCCACGTGACCAGAGGCCAGGTCGCAGACGTGGATGTAATCGCGCACGCCGGTGCCGTCGGGGGTGGGGTAGTCGTTGCCAAAGACCTGAACGGCCTCGAGCTTGCCCACGGCGACCTGGGCGACGTAGGGCACCAGGTTGTTGGGGATACCCTTGGGATCCTCGCCGATCAGGCCCGACGGATGGGCGCCGATGGGGTTGAAGTAGCGGAGCAGCACGACGTCCCACTCGGGGTCGGCGGTATGGACGTCCATAAGGATCTGCTCGATCATCCACTTGGTCCAGCCATAGGGGTTGGTTGCGGGCTTCTTGGGGTCCTCCTCGGTGACGGGCGGGTTGTCCGGGTCGCCGTAGACGGTCGAGGAGCTCGAGAAGATGATGGACTTGCAGCCATGGTTGCGCATGACGTCGACAAGCACCAGGGTGTTCTCGATGTTGTTGTGGTAGTACTCGACGGGCTTGCTCACCGACTCACCGACGGCCTTAAAGCCGGCAAAGTGGATGACGCGGTCGATCTGGTGAGTATCGAAGATCTTGTTCATGGCCTCGCGGTCGAGCACGTTGGCCTCGTAGAAGGTGAGGTTTTTGGCGGCCTCGTCACCCACGATGGTCTTAACGCGGTCGACGGCGACGGCGCTGGAGTTGGAGAGGTCATCGACGATGACGACCTGGTAGCCGCCTTCGAGCAGCTGAACGACGGTGTGCGAGCCGATAAAGCCGGCGCCACCGGTAACGAGGACGCAGGTGTCTTTGGGGTCGAGTGCTTTGGACATGTAGTCTCCTATCGAATCAGGAACACTTCCTGAGGGGAGTATAGCGCAGGTAGGGACGCTCAAAACGCGCAGGGCAGGAAAAGCAGACGATTATGTTAACGTACTCATAACTGAGTTTGCCCAATTGTTACCACAAATTTGACAATTGCTTACGAGCCGTCGACCTTGCAGTTTCCTGCCGTTCGTGGAAATCGTTGGGATGCGCGCGATGTACGCTAATATGTATGAGTTGAGCGACATATAAATAAGCATGTAACGGAGTACATATGTCACCAAACAGCGATTCCATCCTCTCTCAGGAGCTCTCGCGTCGCGCCGCCCTCAAGGCCCTGTTCGGCGCTGCTTCTGCGGCAGTTCTTTTTGGCCTGCCCGCCCGCGCTCATGCGGCGGAGGCTTCCAAAGAGACCACCGATAAACTGAATGCCGCCCAGGCCCAGCTCGACGAGGTCCAGGCCCAGCTCGACAGCATCGCAAATGAGTATGCGGCGCTGGCAAACAAGAATGCCCAGACCCTTAACGATATCGAAGACGTCCAGGGCAAGATTGACGATACGCAGGCTCAGATCGACACCAAGAAGGCCGAGCTCAAGAAGAAGCGTAACGACCTTTCCGATCGCGTGGCAGCCAGCTACAAGTCGGGCGGCACTAACATCCTGTCGCTGCTGCTGGCCTCTGGCTCGTTTGAAGAGCTCGTTGCCAACGCGCACTACGTCGAGAAGATCAACAAGAGCGACCGCGACGCCATCGAGGACATCCAGACGATTCAGGCCGAGCTCGACGCGCAGAAGACCGAACTCGAGGCACAAAAGGCCGACCTGGAGAAACTCAAGGACCAGCAGACGGCCCAGATGCAGGATATGCAGGCCAAGCAGCAAGAGGTCCAGACCGTGCTGAACGGTCTTTCCGACGACGTCAAGGAACTCATGGCCCAGCGTGATTCCGAGATCCTCGCTGCCGCCCAGGCCGAGGAGGCTGCCAGGAAGGCGGCTGCGGCTGCTGCAGCCTCTGCGAATACTGGTTCTTCTTCGGGCGGTTCGAGCTCGGGTGGCGGGTCGTATGCCAGCGGCACTCCGCAGCAGACGGGCGGCTCGGGCAAGCAGCAGGCTGTCGTCAACGCATGCTACTCCACGCCCTCGCCTGGTCAGGGCTGGTGTGCTGCTTGGGTTACCAACGTCTTCCGCAATGCCGGCGTCGGTTACTTTGGCGGCAACGCCTGCGACATGTTCAACGCCTGGTGCTATAGCTCCGACCGCTCGGCGCTGCAGGTTGGCATGATCGTTGCCGACTCGTCGCACAGTGGTACTGGTGCTCCGGGCCTGATCTATGGCCACGTGGGCATCTACGTTGGCGGCGGCATCGTTATGAGCAACGAGGGTGCCATTACGTCTAAGTCGCTTGATTCGTTTATTAGCTTCTATGGCACTGGCTCTGGCGTGCGTTGGGGCTGGCTCGGCGGCGTGGTGCTGTCGTAGCTGTAGCTGTCGTAGCTGTAAGTTGGTCCCGGGCTGTCCGCACGGCATAAGGTTGCCTGCTCGGACAGTCCTGCTCGCACGGAGAGCACATTAAGTGCTCTCCGGCTCGTGCGGAACTCGCGATCAACCTTATGCCGCGCGGACAGCCCGGGACCTTCCGGGTTCAGAGCGCGACGCACCGGACTGGGTTAGCTGAATAAATATGGTGAAGGCCCCTTTCGGGGCCTTCTATTTATAAAAATTCGCCTACTCGGTGGACTTCGGGTTCTAGGTCTACTCCGAACTGGTCCTTAACGGTTGTTTGGATGTGGCGGATGAGTTCGTCGACGTCGGCTGCGGTGGCGTGGTCGGCGTTGACGATGAAGCCGCAGTGCTTCTCGCTCACCTGTGCGCCGCCGATGGCGTGGCCGCGCAGGCCGGCGTCCATGATGAGCTTGCCGGCAAAGTAGCCCTCGGGGCGCTTGAAGGTGGAGCCGGCGCTCGGCATGTCGAGCGGCTGCTTGTCCTCGCGGCGCTGGCGGTAGTCATCCATGTCGGCCTTGATCATCGCGGCGTTGCCCGGAGCGAGATTGAAAGTGGCCGAAAGCACGATGAAGCCGTCGTCGGCGATGCGGCTCTTGCGATAACCCAGGTTGAGCTCGTCGACATCGAACTCGATGATGCTGCCGCTACCACGGGTACCGTCGTCAAGCATGCGGGCGGGCTTGTAGACGCGCACGGACTCCAGCACATCGGCCATGCAGGCACCGTAAGCTCCGGCGTTCATGTAGCAGGCGCCGCCGACCGATCCGGGAATGCCCGAGATGGGCTCCATGCCGGTGAGACCGGCCTCGGCTGCCGCCGCGGCGACATCGGAAAGCAAGGCGCCGGCTGCCGCCGTGACGTGCGTGCCGTTGACCGTAATGTCGGAGAGGCCCTCGCCCAGCGCTACGACGACGCCGCGGATGCCCTTGTCGCCGACGAGCAAGTCGGAGCCGTTGCCCACGATGGTGAGTGGCAGGTCGCAGCGATAGCAGGTATCGAGCGTGGCGACGAGGCCCTGCTCGGTATCGGGCGTGACAAAGACGTCGGCCGGGCCGCCGATCTTAAACGTGGTGTGCTCGCGCATGGGCTCGCTCATCAGCACGTTGTCCTCGCCGGCAACGCCAGCGAGCGCGCACAGCAGGTCCTCGTTAAAAAAATCGTTCTCGTGCATACGAATATCCGCCTTTTGGTGGTCGTTGTCATCAATCGATTGCAATATACCCCACCCGGACGGATTTGGTGCGCTGGCGGCGATAAAACAGCCGTCCACCGGATTGGTAAAGTGTTTATCACCGAGGTAGAGGGGTAGTCGCTATACTTTCAAGAGATTGCGCGTAAACCCGGAAGGAGCGAGATGGCCAACAAAGTCACCCTCAAGCAGATCGCCCAGGAGGTGGGGCTTTCCCCCTCGTCGGTCTCGCTTGTTCTCAATAATCGGCCCTGTCGCATCTCGGAAGAAAACCGCAAACTTATCAAGGAGGTCGCGGCGCGCAACCACTATGTTCCCAACCAGATTGCGCGCAGCCTGGTCATGCGCGAGTCGCGCACGCTGGGCCTTATCGTCCCTAACATCGAGAGCCGCTTTTTTGCCTCGCTCGCCGGTAGCCTGGAAAAGCGCTGCCGCGAGGACGGCTATGCGCTCTTCATTACCAGCTCGGGCGGAAGCGCCGATGACGATCTGGAGCTGCTGCGCCAGCTGGTGACGCGCGGCGTTGATGGCGTCTTCCTGGTGGTGGGTGACGAGTTCTCCGATGACCGCGCCCTGCGCGAAGAAGTCAGCCACCTGCCCATCCCGGCCGTAATGGTCGACCGTGCCATTGAGGGGCTCGAGTGCGACAAGGTGATGTTCGACCACGAGATGGGCGGCTATATGGCCACCCGCTATCTGATCGAGCAAGGCCACCGCCGTATTGCCTGCCTGGTTAATGCCCGCCGTTCCAATACGGGTCGCAAGCGACTTGCCGGCTATGAGCGCGCGCTGCGCGAGGTTGGCCTGCCGATCGACGCGCGTTTGGAGTTTGAGAGCGAGTACTACATTCCGAGCGCATACGAGGCCTCGGAGGCAGTGCTCGCAACTGACGCCACTGCCGTGTTCGCAAGCTCGGATAACATTGCCCTCGGTTTGCTCAAGCGTTTGCACGAGATGGGGAAGAGCATCCCGGGCGATATCTCGGTGGTGAGCTATGACAACTCGGCGGCCGACGTTCTCTTTGAGCCGGCGCTGACCGCGATTGAGCAGGACCCTGGTGTCCTTGCGGAGCATGCTTTTGGCTGCATGTCCAAGCGTCTTGCCGGTAGGGGCGGCAGGCGTGCCGAAGAGGTCGTTCTGGAGCCGGAGCTTATCGTTAAGGACAGCGTGCTCGAGCTTACTAAACATAACTAAACACGTTTATCAATTTGCAGAGACCGAATGTGGAGCACCTGTGACGGGCAATGCCGCAGGTGAATGTCGCGTTTTGCTAATCGATGGGATTGATAGGGGTGGTAAAACGTTTTTTCACCATGATAAAACGTTTTAGCAAATATACTAGTCCCAACGAAAGGTTGCCGTATCGGAGGGTGACCACACAGCGAAGGGACATAAACAATGGCTAAAACACTGGGGACGCCGTGGCAAAAGCTGGGCCACGAGGTGCCGGCTTCCGAGCTCGAGGGCGTCGACCTGTATTGGCGCGCATCGAACTATCTGTCCGTCGGTCAGATCTACCTTCGCTCTAACCCGCTAATGCGCCCCGACTTTGTCGACGAGAAAACCGGTGAGGTGCGCGACTTCGGTCGTCCGGACGTTAAGCACCGCCTGGTTGGCCACTGGGGCACCACGCCCGGCATCAACTTCCTGTTCGGTCACGTCAACCGTCTGATCGCCGACCACAACCAGAATGCTATCTTCTTGATGGGCCCTGGTCACGGTGGCCCCGCCGGTACTGCTCAGTCGCTGCTCGACGGCACCTACCGTGAGATCCGCCCCGACATCACCAATGACGAGGCCGGCCTGCAGAAGTTCTTCCGCCAGTTCTCCTATCCCGGCGGCATCCCGAGCCACTTTGCGCCCGAGACGCCCGGTTCCATCCACGAGGGCGGCGAGCTCGGCTACACGCTCAGCCACGCCTACGGCGCCGTTATGGACAACCCGAGCCTGCTGGCCGTGGCCGTGGTGGGCGATGGCGAGTCCGAGACCGGTCCGCTCGCGACCTCTTGGCAGTCCAACAAGCTCGTGAACCCGGCAACCGACGGCATCGTCCTGCCGATCCTGCACCTCAACGGCTACAAGATCGCCAACCCCACCATCCTTGCCCGCGTGTCCGATGAGGAGCTCACCAAGTTCTTTGAGGGCATGGGCTATAAGCCGCACTTCTTTGTCGCCGGCTTTGACGACGAGAGCCACGCAAGCATTCATGCGCGTTTCGCTGCCCTGTTTGAGCAGGTCTTCGATGAGATCTGTGACATCAAGGCCACCGCGCAGGCCCAGGCCGCCGCAGGCGAGACCGTGGTCCGCCCGGCCTATCCCATGATCGTGTTCCGTACGCCCAAGGGCTGGACTTGCCCCAAGCACATCGACGGCAAGAAGACCGAGGACTCCTGGCGTGCACACCAGGTGCCGCTGGCGAGCGCCAAGGACACCCACGAGCACTTCCGCGTGCTGCGCGAGTGGCTGCGTTCCTACAAGCCCGAGGAGCTCTTTACGCCCGAGGGCCAGGTGCGCCCCGAGGTGACGGCCTTTATGCCGACCGGCGAGCTGCGCATCGGCGCCAACCCCAACGCGAACGGCGGTAAGGTGCGTCGCGAGCTCGAGCTACCCGATATTCATGCCCACGAGGTCCCCGTCGCAACTAAGGGTCATGGCTGGGGCTCCACCGAGGCCGCCCGCGTCTTTGGTGAGTACACTGCCGACGTTCTGGCCAAGAACATGGATGACTTCCGCATCTTTGGTCCCGACGAGACCGCGTCCAACCGCCTGCAGGCTGCCTACAAGGTGACCAAGAAGCAGTGGGACGCCGGCTTCTACGAGGACGAGGCCAACGACGAGCTGCTGGCAGGCTCCGGTAAGGTCGTCGAGCAGCTGTCCGAGCACCAATGCGAGGGCTTCCTCGAGGCCTACGTGCTCACTGGCCGTTCCGGCGTGTGGAGCTCCTATGAGAGCTTTGTCCATGTGGTCGACTCCATGGTCAACCAGCACTGCAAGTGGCTCGAGGCTACCAAGCGCGAGATTCCGTGGCGTGCCCCCATCAGCGGCCTTAACATTTTGCTGTCGAGCCACGTCTGGCGTCAGGACCACAATGGCTTCTCGCATCAGGACCCCGGCTTTATCGACCTGCTGCTCAACAAGGCCAACGACACGCACATCGTAAACGCCTACTATCCGGCCGATGCCAACATGGCTCTCGCCGTGGCCGAGCGCGTCTACCAGTCCACTGACTGCGTCAACGCCATCTTCTGCGGCAAGCAGCCTGCCCCGACCTTCCAGACGGTCGACGAGGCCAAGGCGGAGCTCGCCGAGGGCGTTGCGAACTGGGAGTGGGCATCGACCGCCGATTCGCTCGCCGAGGCCGACGTCGTGGTCGCCACCTGCGGCGACGTGCCGACGCTTGAGGCTCTGGCTGCAACCGACATGCTGCGCGAGCTGGGCATCAAGGTATGGTTCGTCAACGTGGTCGACCTGCTCAAGATCCAGAACGTCTGCGAGAACGACCAGGCTCTCAGCGACGAGCGCTGGGCTGAGCTGTTCGGCTGCGGCGAGAAGCCCGTCCTCTTCGCGTTCCACGCCTATGCCGGCACGATTCGCCGCCTGATCTGGAACCGCCCCGGCCACGACGCCTTCCGCGTCCACGGCTACGAGGAGAAAGGCTCCACGACAACGCCGTTCGACATGCTGCGCCTGAACAACATGGACCGCTGGGCCCTGGCCGCCGACGTGCTGCGCATGGTCGACGCCGATAAGTTTGCCGAGCAGATTGATGAGTGGGAGGCATTCCGCA
>CAKUGX010000072.1 GCA_934654765.1 uncultured Collinsella sp.
CGGCATGTGATCCGTTTCGTGGGCCCGTGGCCGCCTTGGAAACCGAATGACGGTACGAGCATCCATTCGGCTTCCAAGGCAGCCACGAGCAGAACAGACAAACAGGAATAGGCGGCGACCCGCTACTCCCCCGCCACGCTTGCGCGCAGCTTGGCGGCGATGGGCTCCGAGGCCAGCAGGAATACGAGCATGACCACAGAACACACCAGGCACACGATCCAGGTGCTCGCAAAGGAGCCCGTGGCATCGAACAGCACGCCCGAGACAATGGCGCCCACGGTGCCGCCGACCATCTCGAGCGAGGTGATGGTGCCCGTGACCTTGCCGAGGTCGGCCATGCCAAACTGCTTGGACGCGGCGATGGTAGGCGTGATGGTGCCCATGCACGTTCCGATACCAAAGCTCACAGCGGCGACAATAGGACCGAGGTCCGTCGTCGGGAAGCACAGCGCCACGCAGGCGATAATGCACGCAACGGAGCCAAGGATATTGCCAAAGCGCAGGCCAAAGCGGTCATAGATCGCACCGAGCGAAATTTTGGCGATAACGACGGTGACCATGTAGGCCGAAAGCACGGTACCTGCCCACATGGGATCGTGGCCGCCCGCGACGATCTTGGCGCCGTTGACGGTAACGCTCGTCATGTTGGTAACCTGGTTGGGCAGGATGGCGCCATTAACCAGACCCATAAAGAGGAAAGCGACGACGAGCAGCCAAAATGCCGGGCTCTTCTTGATACGCGACCAACCCACGCTGACCTCGGGGGCCGTCTTCTCGTTTTTATCGCCCGAGGTGGAGGCGGACGGATCGCCCGGGTTCTCGCCGAGCGGCTTGAGGCCGATCTCGGAAGGCTTGGTGCGGAAGGAGTAGGCCGTGATGGGCAGTGCCGCCACAATGCAGACGGCAGCGAGCACCAGGAAGGCGGAACGCCAACCCACGCTCACGATCAGCGAGCTCACGATCGGCGAGAGGATGGCGCCGCCAAAACCCGAACCCGAAAGTGCGATGGAAATGGCAAGGCCGCGCTTAGCGGTAAACCAGTTGGCGGTCACCAGGCTAATGAGCAGGCGGGTCGAGGCCACGGCAAAGCAGCCCGAGACGGCAAAGAGCACGTAAACCTGCCAAAGCTCACCCACAAAGCTCATACCCGCGAGCACCGCCGAGGTGGCGATGACGGTGAGCGAACCCAAGACGCGGCCACTGACCTTGTCGGCAACATGGCCGATGACGAGCGAACCCACAACGCTCACCACGGTGGAGATGGCGTTGGAAACGTTGTACTGGGCAAGCGTGATCCCGAGGTCGCTGACGATGAGCGGCTGGAACAGGCTCATGCAGTTGACGAAGATCGTGTAGCACGTGGCCATGATCACAAAGCCGGAGGCCACCACAAGCCAGCCGGGGAAGAACTTACGTTGCTGGGACATACTGCTCCTTTATAAACAAACGAATAGCCTGCGCCGGGCGCCGGTAGTGCCCAAGATTGCCTTGAAAGACAAGGGCATAGGCCTTATGGCCATGCCCGCAGGCTTGAAAGGCAAGGTTGGGTGCTACCGGTGGTCGGCGATGTAGCCCAGGGCGACGGCGGCATAGGCCGCGGCGCCGAGGGGAAGCTCGGCATCGTTAAAGCGCGCCTTGGGATGATGCTGGGCAAAATGCTCGTCCGTATCGGTCACGGCCGCGCCCACGGTAAAGTACGCACTCGGAATCTCGCTCGAGATAAGCGCGAAGTCCTCACTCGCCATGGCATGGAAAAGCGGCAAGAAAGCCGCCTTGGACAGCACTGCGCCCACGTAGCCAAGCGAGGCCTGAGTCATATCGCTGTCGAGCACGAGCGGCGGAACGTCCGAGAGCGTCTCGATGGTTGCCGGCGTACGATATGTTGCGGCAACGCCGTTGACGACCTCCGCGATGCGGGTCTTAAGGTGAGCCATGAGCTCGACATCGAAGCCGCGCAACGTTCCCTCGAGCACGCAGGTGTCGGGGATGACGTTGGCCGCCAAACCGCCAGCGAACTTACCCACGGTAAGCGCGACCTCCTTGGCCGCCGGCACCTCGCGAGAGATAAGCTCCTGAAGCGCCAGGTGCACATGCACGCCGGCCGTGATGGGGTCGATGCAAATCTCGGGGCTGGAACCGTGGCCACCCTTGCCCTGCAGCGTGATGCGGAAACCGTACACGCCCGAGAGCGCCGGACTGCCGTAGAGCACCAGGCCAAGCGGCGACTGGCTGTTGACGTGCATGGCAAAAGCCGCCTGAGGACGCGGGTTCTCGAGCAAGCCGTCGGCGATGGCAGCGCGTGCCCCCTCAAAGGTCTCCTCACCCGGCTGGAACAGCAGTTTGACGGTGGCATTAGCGTCGACAAGCTCGGCCTCGCGGGCCTTGAGCAAACGGGCCGCGCCGAGCAGCGCCGTCGCATGCATATCGTGGCCACAAGCGTGCATGCAGCCGTTGGTGGAAGCGAAAGGCTCACCCGATTCCTCGACAACGGGCAGGGCATCCATGTCGCCGCGAAGCATGATAACCGTACCGGCCTGCTCGTCCGCGCACGCACCATTGCCCTGAGCAGCCGCGGCCGCACCGGCACCGATCAGGCCAACAACACAGGAACCGTCGACAAGCGTGGTATAGGGAATGTCCATCTCGTCCAAACGTGCCTGGATATAGGCAGACGTCTGCGGAAGATTGTTACCGAGCTCGGGCGTCTGATGGAGATCGTGGCGCCATGCGGCAAGCTCACCGGCAAATGCCTGGGCTTCTTTGACCAGGCCATCGCCGATAGCGGTCTGCGCCGCTGTGGTAGCCTGAGGCGCTGGTTGCGGTTGAAGATCGGACAGAGCTGATGCCATAGATGCCCTCCAGTAACGTTTTTGCAGCAAGCACTTTGACAGCGTAAAGTGCAAGGCACAACTGTAAGGGCATAACATAAAAAATGCCGCCCTGGAGGGGCGGCGCAACAAGTTGTTTACAATTGCGGGCGAGATTTTCGGCGCAAGAAATCGAAATGCGTCTCGCTCAAGATAATCGACAGGAAGATGAGCGCAAAGCCGGCAAGCAGGCGCGAGGTGAGCGCCTCCCCCATCAACAACACCGAGAACAGCACACCCGAGGGCGACTCCATCGAAAGAAGCAGCGAGCCCGTCGAGGCCGGGACGTGCGCCAGACCGACGTTTTGGACGAGCAGTGCCACGCACGTGCAGCCCACCGAGAGGAAGACCATCACGCCGATAAAACTCGGCGTCCACACGGACGCGGGCGCTTGGGTCTCGAATAGCAGCGACGTTGCTAAGCTCAAGACGCCATTGCCCACAAACATCCAAAACGTGATGACGTTAATGTCCATCTTGCGACCGTACTTGGCAGTCACCGCCATCTGGATGGCAAAGAAGACCGCGCCGCCCAGCGTAATGGCATCGCCGGCGTTGAACTCGACGCTATCGAGTGCCACCAGGCCAATGCCCGCCAGGCACAGCAATGCGGCGCCCAAGTTGTAACGGGTAAGCCTTTCTCCGCTCAGGACATAGCTCGCAAACGGCACGAGGATGCAGTAGGTACCCGTCAAAAACGCGCTCTTGCCTGCCGTGGTCTGTGCCAGGCCAATCGTCTGCAAACCGTACGCGCCCCACATAAGTGCGCCCATACCAAGCCCGACGATAAGGTTGCGAGCATTAAAGTGTGCGATGATGCGTTTGCGGAAGATGGCGAACATAACCAGTGATGCCGGGAGAAAGCGAACGTAGACCAGCTCGAACACCGGAACGGTATCGAGCGCATCCTTCATGGTGGTAAAGGAATAGCCCCAGATGACCGCCACCGAAAGCAGCAAGACCTTCCAGAAGAACGGAGAACGCGCGCCGGCGCCGCGGGAGGTGCCGCCGGCGCCCAGGTCTTCGCGCGCCACAGGGCTATCGGGCATGTTTTCGATTTCGTCAACGGCATTCTGGGCCATAGGGCATCCTCGCGCTCAGTCTGGGCGTGGTGTCCGCACGTGCATGGCCGCGTGCCGCCTCATGGTCAAATAAAACGGGGCGCACCGGACCCCCGGTACGCCCCGCTACTGTAGCAACAACCAAGCAGCCCGTGCAATTCACCCCACTAAAGTGGGCATTAGCGCTGCATCAGCGTCAACGTTGCTGTACTAGATAAGCTTTGTTGATTCCAGCTTTTCGATGATCCAGTCGTTGGCTTTGATAACCGGGCGGCGGAAGACGACGCCCAGCGCCAGCGACGGAATCAGATAGCTCGCCAGAATGCCTAGCTCAATCCAGTACTCCATATGGTAGGCGCCAGCCATGGCGGCGTGCATGGCGTTGATACCATGGGTGAACGGCAGGAACGGATAGATCGCCTGGAACACGGGGCCGGTCATCTCGATGGGGAACGTACCGCCCGAACCGCCGACCTGCATAACCAACAGCACGACGGCGAGCGCCTTACCGATATCACCAAACGACACGGTGAGCGTGTAGACGATATTGGAGAACACGAGACTCGCGACCCAGCCGGCAAGTACAAACTGCAGCGGGTTGTCGCATTGGATGCCAAAGAACAGGATGTCGCCCGCGCACACGAGTGTCGCCTGCAGCAGGGCCAGACCTCCAAAGAACAGGTAGCGGCCCAGGTAGATCTCGTGCAGGCGCACGGGGATCAGCTCGTTGATGAGCTCATCGTCAACCGAGACCTTCATCATGGCCGCCAGCACGATCGAGCCGACCCACAGCGACAGGATCGTATAGAACGGCGCCATGGCCGAACCGTAATTGCGGATCGGATAGACCGGCTTGCGATCGAGCGCGACGGGACCGGAGAGCGACACGGCCAAGCCCTCGGGGTCGTTGCCAATCATCGTCTTGATCGTGGCAAGGTCGTCCGACATCAGGGCGCCATCGAGCTCGTCCTTAAAGGCGCTGATCTTATCGGACGCTTCACCTAGCTGATCGGAAGCCTTGTTGACCAGCTTGGCGGCCTTGGAGAGGCCCTTAGCCAACGAGCCGGATGCATCGGTGAGGCCGCCCACGGCACTATCCAGATTGCTCGAAATACCGTTCAGCGAATCCAAAACGCCCGAGATGGTCTTCTTGAGCTCCTTTGCCTTGACCGAGAACGTGGAGTCGTAATCGATCTTGGCACCCGAGACACCCGCCTTGGCGTCGGCGATCGCCTGGTCGGTTTCGGCGCGGACATCGTTAACCTTTGCCATGCTGTCCGAGAGCGACGTCGCGATGCTCGTCAGCTCCTTGGCATTGTTGCGGTACTCCGTCGCGGTTTTGTCAAGCTCAGCAGCCGCGCCCTCAAGCCCTGCCTTGAGCTTGTCGTTGCCCACCTGGCCGGCAAGGCTGCGGAGCTTATCGGCAGCAGCGTCAATCTCATCGGCACGCGCGTTGAGCGACGCTGCGCCGTCGTTGAGCTGAGACACCGTAAGATCGACATGCTGGTTTGCAGCGTCGAATGCCTTTGCAAGCTCGGTAGAAACGTTATCGAACGACCCGGCACTTCCATCAATCGCCGCATCGATGGCATCGCTGGCAGCCTTGAGCGCTTGTTCCGAATCACCGATACCGCTCTCGGCATGCTCCATCAGCTGTTTTACCGACTGCTCGGTAGTTCCGGTCTGCTTGAGCAGGCTGCCCGCCGACGTCAGCGAATCGGAGGTCGAGCACAAAATGCCCGCAAGCGAAGTAGCGCTGGCCTTGATGTCCTGCAGGTCCTGAACCGAGTCGCCAAGCGTCGAGGACAGGTTGGCGATGAAGTTGCTCACCTGGTCGGTGCTCATGTAATCGAGCAGGCTGGACACCGTCTTAAGACCGATCGTCGTGATGGTCTCGGTAAAGGTCTCGTTGACCTGGTTCTGAACAGCACTCGAGCCCTTTTCGGTCACGATCTGGGCGATGGCGTTGGCCTTCTGGTTCTCGTAGAACTCGATATCGGCATGCTTCACGTCGGTCGAGAAGAGCGTCATCATGTCGGAGCTAAAGCTCTTGGGGATTACGACGGCCGCATAGTAAGCGCCCGACTTAACACCGTCGATAGCCTTATCGCGATCGTTGAGCACAACCCAGTCAAAGTTCTCGTTACCACGCAGAGCGGCCGTCACGTTTTCGCCCACGTTGATCTCGACGGGAATCAGGTCGCTCTCGTAGCCCTCGTCGGTATTGACCACGGCGATCTTAAGATTGCCGGTATTGCCGTACGGGTCCCAGCTGCCGGCGATGTTAAACCATGCGTAAAGGCACGGCACGATGATCAGACCCATCACGACAATCATGCCGATTACGGAGTGAGACACATTTTGGACGTCGCGCTTAAACAGATGCAGGATGTTCTTCATTTATGCCTCACCTCCTTTTGAGTGCTTGCCAAGCGGGGCGTCATCCTCATTCATCACAAATGTGTCGTCCCCGTTTGCGGGCACATGGTGCATATTGTGGTGAATGGACTGGTCGGCAGCCTGATCCTTGGATTTAGAGCCTCGCTCGCTGGCATTCAGGCCAAACATGCGACGGGCGGCCGGAATGGCGGCCGTGTGCTCGCGCATCTCGCGGCGCAGGTCCTCGTCCGAAAGCGCCGAGATGCGCATCTGGGTGTTGAGGCTTGCGCGGATGTACTCGATATTGATCAGCCAGCCGCAAATGACAATGACGGAGATAATCCAAATGACCAGCAAGATGATCTTGACGTTATTGTCGACATCGAGAACCGTCGAGAGCACAAAGATCAGCACTTGCACGCCCACCACGGCAGCAAAGCCGCCCTTGATGTAGTACGGGTAACGATGCTCAAAAGCCACTGCATGTTCGAGCAGCTCGCGGCGATACGAATCGGAATCGAGCATGACGCGCATGGCCGTACGCAGCGAATAACGTTGGCGCGGCAGGTCATTGGACTCGCAGATCATAAGGCCCGTCGTGGAAAGCTGTTTATCAAAGAGCAGGTTGAGGTTGAGCAGCAGCGGACGCAGCTGCAGACCGATAAAGAGCGCCACGATCAAGAACACGCCCAGAATGCACAAGTTAAACAGGTAGTTGAACGAGTACATGCCGCCGACGGTCTCGCGCAGCAGATTGATGCCGTAGGTAAAGGGCAGCAGCGGATGCAGCCACTGGAAGAAGCCGGGCATCATCTCGATGGGATACATGCCCGACGAACCCGGAATCTGCACGATAACCAGAATGACGCCGATTGCCTTGCCGATGTGCTTAAACGTAGTGGACAGCGCATAGATGATGTTGACGTACGTAAACGAGATGGCGATTCCACCCAGCACAAATAGGAGCGGGTTGACGCACTGTACGCCAATGACCAGATCTCCCACCGTAACGATGATGGCCTGGAGCGCGCCCAGGATCACCAGAAGCAGCCAGCGGCCAAAGTAGCCCTGACGCGCGGTAAAGCTGCCGATGCCTTCGCGGTCGACCTCGAGCTTGTAGATAGCGATGAGCACGTAGCCGCCCACCCAAAGTGCCAGGTTGGTATAGAACGGGGCAATGCCCGAACCAAAGCTTTTGACCGGATAAATCGACTTGGACGTCAGCTCAACGGGGGACGCCATAAAGTCGGCAACGTCATTGACATCGACGCCCATCAGGTCGGCCAGCTCGCCCATAGACTCAGAGGTCTGCAGCGCCGCGATGTCGTTAGCGGCGGTTGCAAGCCTGTCCTGGACCTTGGCAAGCGAGGCATCGGTCTGGGACAGCGTGGTCTTGGCCTGCTTGAGCGTGGCATCGAGCTGCGATAGCGTACCGCGCGCATTGGCGATTGTAGGCGTGAGTCCCGACACGATACCGGTTAGGTCGCCCGATACAACCGAGAAAGAGTCAAGCGCGCTGGAAGCCTTCGGCAGCGCATTTTGACCAAGATCCGTCTGAGCCTGGCTAATGTTGGTCGTGCCGGTCTGAATTGCAGTATTGATAGCGTCGCTGGCGCTCGAAACGGCCGAAGCGTCATTCGCAATAGCACTCGACTGCGCCGAGAGATTGTCCTTGACGGCCTGGAGGCTTTCGTTTTGTCCTCGAAGCGTATCGATCGTCGACGCGATGAGCGCGTTGATTTCCTCCGAACCCGTCGGCGCGCTGTCCGCCAACTCCTGCAGGCGGTCGATCAGCGCGTTGTTGTGGTCAATTGTCGTTTGAAGCGATTCGAGCGAGTTGTCGATGCGAGTGGTCGTAGACGTCAAGGCGCCCGTCATCTTTCCGACCGCAGCGTTCGCCGAAGCCGACGTCTTGGACAGTGCAACACTTCCCTCCGAAAGCGCCTTAGAGAGCGAGGTGATCGATTTGCCCGCGGTGGTGCGTGCTTCGCCCAACAGGTCGTTGCCTTGGGAGATCGCTTGAGTCAGCGAAGGCGCCTGACCCTGCAAACCGGCCAGCGCCCCATCCGCCGAGGCGATAGCACCGCTCGTTTTGTCGATAGCGGTGTTCATGTCGTTGATCGAATCGCGAACCTCGCTCAGGGTACTGGATGCCTCGGACACCGAACTCGTCAGCGAATCCTGAACCTGGGCGGTCTTATCCTTAAAATCGATGCCGGCATCCTTGACGATGCCCGCTACGGTCTTGCCCACCGTGGAGACAAACTCCGAGTTGATCTGCTCCTCGATGGTATTGGCACCGGTATCGGTGACCTTGGGCGCAATGGCGCTCTTCTTCTCGTTGACGTAATAGGTCAGCTTCGGCTGATGGTAATTGCCATCGAGCATCGAGACAAGATTGTCGGAGAAGTTCTTGGGGATTACGATCGCCGCGTAGTATTCCCCGCTCTCGACGCCCTCTTTGGCATCGGCAGCCGAGTCGACGAAGGTCCAGCCCAGCCGATCGTTTTCCTTGAGCTGGTCGATCACCTTATCGCCTGCATTGAGCTCGTCCACCAAGTCATTCTGGGTGCCCTGATCGTTGTTGGCGATGGCGATTTTAATGCCCTGGGTATTTCCGTACGGATCCCAGTTGGCAACGATGTTGTACCAGGCATACAGCGAGGGAATGACGCACACGCCCAGGGTAACCACCAGGGCGACGGGGTTCACGAGCAATCGCTTGATGTCGCGTTCAAAGATCGCAAAGGACACCTTTGCATCGGATAGTTTGCTGCCGAGACTCACGCTTGGACCATCCATCCTATCGTTTAGCCAAATCATGCTATTAACAACCATTGTACGGAGGCACTTTGGCGCCTCGCAGCACAATGGTATTGAGTTTTGCGGGTAGCAATATACTACGAAGATTAGTTAACGTACAGTTGTACAGTATCTCAAATTCCCGCAGCTCACAAAACCACACCGTGCACAAATTAACAGTCGCTTGACTTGCATAGGGGGTAGCTAATTTGGGACGGGGCTTTTTTGACTACTTTGCATGCTAAGTAGTCAAAAAAGCCCCGTCCCAAATTAGCTACCCTAACAACGTCGCAGGTTGAGCATAAGTCAGCGAAAACGCCCCTAAG
>CAKUGX010000073.1 GCA_934654765.1 uncultured Collinsella sp.
CTCCTCGACCATGCGGTCGAGCTCGTCGCGGTCGGTGATACCGTGGCGCTTGGGCGCAAACGTGATGTTGTCGCGAATGGACTTGCGGAAGGGGTTGGGCTGCTGAAACACCATGCCAATGGAACGACGCAGCTCGTACGTGTTCTCGGTCTTGGTGTTCACGTTGCGCCCGCGGTAGTTGATCTCGCCCTCCACGCGGCAGCCGCGAATCTCGCGATTCATCAGGTTGAGGCTGCGCAAAAAGGTCGACTTACCGCAGCCCGAAGGCCCGATGAGCGCCGTGATCTCGCCCTTGTGGAAGTCAAGCGACGTGTTATGCAACGCATGGTGGTCGCCATAGTACACGTTGACGTCCTTGGTGGAGAGCACGACCTCGTCGCTCACGGCCTTGCCGCTCACGCGCACGCGCTTCTCGCTCTCCCCCACGCTCGACAGAAAATCCTGGGTCTCGGACGTGGCCGCCTCGGTTGCGGGCGTTGCATTCATCTCGCTCATTCGGCCGTCATCCTCCTTGCCAGTTGCTTGCCCACGATACGGGCGATTACGTTAAACAGCAGCACGCAGATCATCAGCAGTGCCGCGGTTCCCCAGACGATCTGCTGGGCCTCGGGGCTGCCTTCGCCATAGATCTTGTAGATGTGCACGGCGAGCGACTCACCGGGGCGGAACACATTCCAGGCGCAGGTGGGGCTCGACAGGTTAAAGCTCAAGAAGTTGAGACGAACCGGCGAGCTCATGCCCGAGGTAAAGAGCAGCGCTGCGGCCTCGCCAAACACGCGGCCAGCCGAAAGCACAATGCCGGTCACGATGGCGGGCATGGCCTCGGGGATCAGGATGTGCAGCGTGGCTTCCCAGCGGGTGAGGCCCATGGCCAGGCACGCGTCGCGCTGGGCCTGTGGCACGTCCTCGAGCGCTTGCTGAATCACGCGCACCAGGATCGGGATGTTGAACATGGTGAGCGCGACGGCGCCGGAAATAATGGAGTACTTCCAGCCCAGCTGCACCGAGAACACCAGAAATCCGAACATGCCGACAACGATGGAAGGCAGCGAAGACAGCGTCTCGATGGCGGTGGAGGCGATGTCACGGATGGGGCCGTCGGGCGCGTACTCGACCAGGAAGACTGCGCCGCCCAGGCTGATGGGCACCGAGATACCTAAGGTGATCAGCAGCAGATAGAACGAATCGAACAGCTGGTAGAGCACGCCGCCCTGGGTTCCGTTGGCGCGCGCGGGCTGCGTGAGGAAGCCCGGCTGGAACAGCGTCGAGATACCCTCGAACAGGATGTAGGCCACCATGGAAACGACGACGAGCATGACGATGGCGACGATTGCCGTCAACACGCCCGTGGCGATGCGGTCCTGTTTTTGAACACGCCCGAGTCTCGCCTCGTCGATGTGGATGCGCGTGCTAGCCACGAGCCTTCGCCCCCTTGCGGCCAATAAGATGGATGATCAGGATGAAGATGAGGCTCATGCCCATCAGCAGCAGACCGAGTGCCCACAGGACGTCGTCCTGGGCCGAGCCCTCGGCATAGACCGCCATGGACGTGGTAAGCGTGGTCGTGATGGTCGAAGCCGGCGACAACAGCGACGTCGGCATAGCCTCGATGCCGCCGATGACCATGCGCACGGCGAGCGTCTCGCCAAAGGCGCGGGTCATGCCAAGGATGACCGCGGTCATGAGCGACGGCATGGCGGACTTGAGCACCACGTGCCAGATGGTCTGCCAGCGGGTGTAGCCCAGCGCGAGCGAACCCTGACGGTAGCTGTCGGGCACGGCGCGCAGGCCATCGACCGAAAGCGTGGTCATGGTCGGCAGGATCATGACGGCCAGCACGATGGCGCCGGGCAGGATGCCAAGGCCCGTGCTCACGTGGAAGACGCTCTTCATAAGGCCGACGACCACGTGAAAGCCAATCAGGCCAAAGACGACCGAGGGGATGCCGGTCAAAAGCTCAATGAGCGGCTGAAAGATCTTGGAGCCAAACTTAGGGCTAATCTCGACCGCGAAGATGGCAGAGCCGATGGCAATGGGCAGCGCGATGAGCGTGGAGAGCACCATGACCGCAAACGAGGTGACGATCAGGGGCAGGGCACCGGTATAGGGCAGGCCGTTTTCGGCCGTGTTGGCCAGGTCCCACTTGGTACCGGTGAAAAACTCGACGACCGAGACGCCGTCCTTGACAAAAGCCGAGAGGCCCTTTTGGGCGACCATGAAGATGAGCGCGGCAACAACAAGCGTCACGAGCGCTACGCACGCGCCCGTGACGCCCAGGCCCACGTTCTCAAGGTCGCGCTTTGGCAGCTGTTTTGCCATTGCAAACCTTTCCGGGGGCGATTACTTATTGAGCGGAAACCTTGCCGCTGGCGTCCTTGACGACCTTCATGGCAGAGACGGGGATGAAGCCCTGCTCCTCGACAAGCTTGCCCTGGACGTCGTCGGAAAGCATGAAGTCAAGGAAAGCCTTGGTGGCCTCGTCGGCGTCCTTAGAGCAGTACATGTGCTCGGCAGCCCAGATCTTGAAGGAGTCGTCGGTGACGTTTTCGCTCTTGGGCTCGACGCCCTCGACCTTGATGGCGTTGAACTTGGAGTCGTCGAAGTGCGAGAAGTCGAGGTAGGAGATGGCGTTGTCGGTGCTGGCCATCTGAGTCTGGACGTCGCCGGACTTGTCGAGCTCGGCGTCGCCCTTAAAGTCGACAGCCTCGTCGCCAAAGACGGCGGCCTCGAAGGTGGCGCGGGTGCCGGAGCCAGCCTTACGGTTGAGGACGACGATGGTGGCGTCGTCGCCGCCGACCTCCTTCCAGTTGGTGATCTGACCGGAGAAGATGCCCTTGAGTTGTTCGAGGGACAGGTCGTCGACCTTGACGTTCTTGGAGACAACGGGGCCCATGCCCACGACGGCGACCTCGTGGTCGACGAGGTTCTTGACCTGGTCGGCCTCGAGCTTGGTCTCGGCGAAGACGTCGGAGTTGCCGATGGTGACGGTGCCGGCGGCGACAGCGGTCAGGCCCTTGCCCGAACCGTTACCCGAGCCGGAGATGGAGACGTCGGGGTTGGCGTCCATGAACTTCTCGGCAGCAGCCTCGACGAGAGCCTGGAACGAAGAGGCGCCGTCGTAGGTCACCTCGCCGGAGACGGACTCGGCAGCGGCGGCGCTACCCTTGTCGGCGGCATCGGAAGTGTTGGAGCCACCGCAACCAACAAGGCCGAGACCGACGATGCTGACAAGACCACCAGCGAGGCCGAGGAACTGACGACGAGAATAAGCCTGATCGAGCATGATCTTCCTTTCATACATGCGACTCGCGGGCACCCTGCCCGCTTTGCTGTTTGGAAAGATACGACCTCGATCGGACGGCAGCCGCGCCAACTGCGGTTTCTTACGGGCATCTGATAGACCCTTACCGCAAGCTCTGCCCAGCCTTTACAAACGGATAACAATCCAGCGCCGAACATGGCGCACCGTTTACACCAGAGGAACGTCCCCATGGACTGCCCCACCGCAACAGAAAAAGCCCGGGCAAAAGCACCGGGCTCGTAATGCAAGTTTGTATCCAAGCAGGATATAGGGGAAGCCCTACAGCTCCAACTCGTTGAGCTTTAAGATTGCCACGATGTAAATCTTGAGCGCTTGCTTGAGCTGTTCCTCGTTGGCGCACTCGTTGGGACCGTGCATCTGGCCGCCCCACGCGGGCAGCTCCAGGCCGGTCTCCTCGGGGCCAAACGACACGGCGCGGGCAAAGTTGCGCGCGTACGTGCCGCCGCCCATGGCAAAGGGCTCAGCATGCTTGCCCGTAAACTCGTTATAGGTATCAATAAGCGCCTTCACGGCCGGATCGTCGGCCGAAACTGAGAACGGCACCTTGGCACGACCCACACGGTACGTCACGCCAAAGCGGCCCACGAGCGGCTCGAGCTGCTCGCAAATGGTATCGGCGCTCGTGCTGTCGGGGAAGCGCACGTCGATGACCTGCCCAATATGGCCATCCGCCACGCGGATGACGCCAGCGTTGCAGGTAAGCGGGCCAAACGCCGGACTCGTCGCATCGATACCCAGGCCGCGACCATAGGCGTCCGCATGCACAAAGGCCAAAAACTTGACAAACTCGTGCTCGGCAGGCGTTAGCAGGCGCTCGTCGCGTGCACCAAACGCGTCCTCGGCCTCGCGCAGATACGTCACGATCAGGCCGACGGCATTGATGGTGCCCTCAGGCATCGAAGCGTGGCCGCCAATACCGTGGGCGAAAATCTGCGCATGGCCATTATCAAGCGCCGTGATCTCCAGACGGTCGGCGTTCTCGATGGGCGCCGGCAGCTCATCGGCGGCAATCGCGAGCTCGCAGATGGACTGCGACGGAATGGCATTGCTCGCCTCGGCGCCGCTCCAGGACACAATGCGCCCGCCGTCGATCTTGGGGCTCACGAACGTCGCCCCAAACTGGCCCTTCTCGGCATTGCAGACCGGGAACTCGGCATCGGGCGTAAACAGAAAGTCGGGGTCTGCGTGGTTCTCCAGATAATGGTGAACGTCGGACATGCCCACTTCCTCATCGCAGCCCAGCAGCGCGCGGAAGGTGTAGCGCGGAACAATGCCGTGCTTGAGCAGATAGGCGCCGGCGTAGAGCGACAACACCGCCGGGCCCTTGTCGTCAATCACGCCGCGACCGAGCAGCCAGCCCTCGCGGCGCTCCATGGCGAACGGGTCGGTGTTCCAGCCAGGGCCGGCGGGAACCACGTCCACGTGGCAGATAGTCGCGAGCTGCTTGTCGCCGCGGCCCGGAATATCGGCGATTCCCACATAGCCCTCGTCGTCGCTCGTCTGGTAGCCGAGCTTTTGCGCGATGCCGAGCGCGCAATCGAGCGCGTCACGGACCGGGCGGCCAAACGGCGCGCCAGGCTCCGCATCGGCAGAAACTGCCACGGACGGGTAGCCCACCAACTGCTCGATATCGGCGACAACATCCTCCCAGACCTCGTCGACATACTCGGTAACGCTCTGCTCCACCTGATTCATGGACGACCTCCTTACCAATGAGCGGCAAGCGTACCCGCCCCTCACATTACGTCATTAGATAGCGAAAAGTTTAGCAAGCTCGGCCGCCGAGTGCACCACCGCATCGGCACCCGCCGCCTCATGCTCGCCCGGCACCGCCGCGCCCGAATAGATGCCAATGCACGGCACGCCCATTGTGTGCGCGCCCTCGACGTCGTTAAAGCGGTCGCCGATCATCACGGCCTCGTCGGCCGTCGCGCCAAGCGCCGCCAGGGCGTCGCGGACCGAATCGGCCTTGGTCTCGCGTCCCTGCGGCGGATTCATGCCAACCACCGCCTCAAACTGAGAAAGCCCCAGCTCATGCACCATGTCGATACACTTTGCCTCCATGCGAGACGTCGCCACGGCCATGCGATGACCCTGCGCCGCCAAGCCATCGAGCAGCTCGGGGATTCCGTCGAACACGGGATACTCCTCCGGACCCAGCTCGTCAAAAAAGGCACGGTACTCGTCGGCCACCACGAGCGACTCCTCGCGCGTAAAGCCGTAAAAGTCGTGGAAGCTCTTCCACAGCGGAGGCCCGATCATGCGACGCAGGTCACCCATCTGCGCCTCCGAAAACCCGCGCGCGGCCAACGTTTTGCGTGTCGAGGTCATCACCGCCCGACCCGTATCTGCCACCGTGCCATCGAAATCAAACAGCACGACCGGCCGCTTGCCTATCTCCAGCGCCTCCATCGGTATCCCTCTTCCCCAGTTGATGATTTCCACACCGACACTTCAAACTGTTGACTATTCAACAATTGAACCTAGCAATGTAGAGCAACTCCACTATACTTGTCGCACTTTGCTCTCAGAAGGCGGCGCCGTCGCGCCCCAACGAAAGGTGCAATTATGTCTTTTGCCATCATAACCGACTCCACGTCGGACATCTCCCCCGCCCGTGCTCAAGAGCTTGGCATTTACGTGATTCCGCTGCATGTGATTATCGAAGGCGAGGACCTGCTCGACCAGGTGCAGATTACCGCCGAGGAATACGTCGCCCGCATGGCAGGCTCCGAGCAGCTGCCGCACACCTCGCAACCGAGCGCCGGCGAGTTCAAGGCACTCTTTGACCGCGTGCTCGCCGACGGCCACGATAGCGCGATCTTTATCTCGCTGTGCAGCGAGTGGTCCGCCTGCTATGCCAACGCCAGCCTGGTGGCCGAGACCCACGAGCTCGACGTGCGCTGCATCGATTCGCGCACCGGCTCGGGCGCCGAAGGCCTACTGGTGGAGTACGCGCTGGCCATGCGCGAGGACGGCCGCAGCCTGGACGAGACCGAAGCGCAGATCCGCGCGACGCTGCCTGACGCCCATCTGCTGCTAATTCCCCGCACGCTCGAGAACCTCGTTAAGAACGGCCGCGCGCCTAAGCTCGCCGGCCAGCTCACGCAGATGCTCAACATTCGCCTGGCCGTTTCGCCGGAGTGGCAGTCGGGCGAGATCAAGGCCATCAAAAAGGGCCGCGGCGCCAAGCGCATCGTCGCCAACACCATGGCAGACTGCCTCGCGTTTTTGGACGAGCACCCGGGCTCAAGCGTGCGCGTGCTCACGACCGGCGCCGCCGAGGAGCAGAAACTTGTCAACGAGGCGCTCGCGGGCCAGGGCTACGTAGACGCCGGCGCCGGCACCATCGGCTGCACCATCGCCACCCATGTAGGCGTCGACGCCATCGCCATCAGCTACTGCCCCCGCTACCAGCCAACTCGCTAGGGACGCCCACATCAGTTGCGGTGAAATAGGGACTGTTTTTGGCTTATTAGCCGCCAATCAATCCCTATTCCACCGCAACTTAGAAGCAGTTCATTTGGGACGGGGCTAAAAAGACTGGCATGTAACGTTACGCACCGGTCTTTTTAGCCCCGTCTCATTTTAGCCACTCTACATCAGCCCGCTCAGGGCGATGTCGACGGCCTCGTTGAGGTCGTCGGTAATGTGCACCAGCTCCGGATCGAGCGGGCTGATCATACCGGCATTCATCACCGGGCCGTTGAGCCAGTCGAACAGGCCCTGCCAGTACTCGCTGCCCACCAGCACGAGCGGCATACGCTTGACCTTGTGCGTCTGCACCAGCGTGAGAACCTCGAACATCTCGTCGAGCGTACCAAAGCCGCCGGGAAATACGATGGCGCCCGAGCTGTACTTAACGAACATGGTTTTGCGCACAAAGAAGTAGCGGAAGTCCATGCCGAGGTTCACGTATTTGTTGAGCCCCTGCTCGTGCGGCAATTCAATGCCTAGGCCAACTGACTTGCCGTTGACACTCGCCGCTCCCCTGTTGGCCGCTTCCATGATGCCGGGGCCGCCACCGGTGATGACCGCCACGCCACGTTGCGCGATCTTGCGCCCGACGGTACGCGCCGCCTTGTAGAGCGGATCGGTCTTGGGCGTGCGGGCGCTACCAAAGATGGTCACCGCAGGTCCAAGCTCGGCAAGTGCGCCAAAGCCATCGACAAACTCTGCCTGAATTCGCAGCACGCGCCAGGGGTCGGCGTGCAGCCAGTCAGTCGACTCCTCGGGCGCCAACAGGTTGGCGTAGGTGTTGTCCTTAGGAATCATGGGGCCGCGCATGACCACGGGGCCGCGGCGGTACGTCTCGTCGTAGGCAGGCTCGCCCTCAACGTTCTCATTCTTAATCATGGGTACTCCTATCGAGAAAAAGAAAAGCGGGCGGGGTCGACGCCATGCGTCAAACACCCGCCCGAACATCAACTATTCGGTATGGTACCCACGATGCATCAAGTGCTTGCAAGCTATCGGTCAGCGGTCGCGCAAACAGTGTCAGCGAATGTGCCGACCGGCCGGTGCTCGCCCCTTGCCGTTGCCCACGCCTTGCAAGCACCCGCGCCGCTCTTAGTAATCCACCGCCGCCGGGCTGTTCATCCAGTCGCTTACAAACGCGCCGTAACGGCCCTCGATAATGGCCTGGCGAGCACGCTGCATAAGGTTGAGCAGGTAGTAGATGTTGTGCATCGACAGCAGAATGCCGCCGAGCATCTCCTTCTGCGTGACCATGTGACGGATGAGCGCGCGGCTGTAGCCGCCCGTGCACACCGGGCAGGTGCAGGTGGGGTCGATGGGGCCGTCGTCGTGCGCAAAGCGCGCGTTACGGAAGTTAAGGCGACCTTCACTGGAGAACGCCGTACCCATGCGACCGGTGCGCGTCGGCAGCACACAGTCGAACATGTCGATGCCCACGCCCACGCCGCGCACGAGCGTGGTGGGGTTGCCGACACCCATCAGGTAGCGCGGCTTATGCCTGGGCATGTACTCGCTCACGAGCGGCGCCAGGGTCTCGAACATGGTCTCATGATCCTCGCCCACCGAATAGCCACCGATGCCGTAACCCGGGAAGTCGCCGCACTCCTCCAGATGGCGCAGAGAGCGCAGGCGCAGGTCCAGATGCATACCGCCCTGGACGATGCCAAAAAGCGCCTGGTCATCGCGGGTGTGCGCCTTATAGCAGCGCTCGGCCCACATGCTCGACAGCTCCACGGCGCGCTCAACGTAGGCGCGCGTGGCGGGATAGCCGGGGCACTGGTCGAGCTGCATGCAGATGTCGGAGCCGAGCTTCATGGCGATTTCCATGTTGTCCTCGGGCGTCCAGAACACGTGGCGGCCGTCGTAGTCGTTGACAATAAAACGAACGCCCTCGTCGGTGAGCTTGACGGCATCGTTGTGGCTGAAGACCTGGAATCCGCCCGAGTCGGTGAGGATGGGGCCGTGCCAGTTCATAAACTTGTGCAGTCCGCCCAGCTCGGCGATGGTGTCCTCGCCGGGACGCATGGACAGATGATAGGTATTGGCGAGCACGATCTGGGCGCCGAGCTTCTTGACAGTCTCGGTAGGAATGCCCTTGACGTTTGCCTTGGTGCCCACGGGCATAAAAATCGGCGTCTCGATGTCGCCGTGCGGGGTGTGCAGTACGCCGGCACGCGCGTGCGTCGTCGGGTCCTCGGCGATCAGGTCGAATTTAAAAAGGTTCTGGTCCATAAACTGGAACTCCTTGGTTGCGGTTCATACGCAAACCATTATACGGGCAACCCGCAAGAAGCACCGACTCGACAGAAACTGGCGCGAGGAGGATACGGCAGGGACACGGCAAATGAGCGTGGATTTTTGGACGCTTACCGGATGAGCGTGGATAATCTCCCACTTTTGCCCAAAGCACAGCCCAAAAACGGGAGATTATCCACGCTCATTTTGTGGGCACTCATTTAAGTACGTCCCCAATGAGTGGAGCTATTTACCAACCACGGAAACGCCGATGTTTTGTCAACGTCAGCGAGCGGGCCGCATTTGAGACAAGGTGACGTGAAACGAAAGGGCGCTGACCTTCTGGTCGCGCC
>CAKUGX010000074.1 GCA_934654765.1 uncultured Collinsella sp.
TCTGCAGCTCTTCGTTGGTCATCTGCAAATCCTCCTCAATAGCGTGGGCGGTACTCGTATGAGCACCGCCCCATGATTACTCAGTCGTCGACGAATCGTCGGTCGAACTCTTGGTGACGCCCTTCAGGCTGACGTTGTACGGCACGTCCTTGGGCATGGGGTTAACGGTGATGTCGGCGTCCTTCTTGTACTGCTCCAGCCACTCGCTGTACGCGGTGCTGGCCGCCTGCGTCTTCACCACGTTAGAGACATACTTCTTGATGGCCTTGGGCACCTGGTTGATGTCATCAACCTGATTATCGACATGGAAGTAGTCGGTGCACTTGATGATGTGGTAGCCATAGGTCGACTCGACGACTTCGCTCACGTCGCCCTTGTTGAGCCCCTCGAGCGCCGTCTGGTAGCTGTCGACAAAGGTGGTGAGCTTATCCCAGCCCACATCGCCCTTCTTCTCCTTGGAACCGGTATCCTCGGAGTACTGTTCAACGGCGTCCTCAAAGCTCAGCTCACCGGAGTTGATCTTGTCCAGGCACTCCTGCGCCTTGGCCTTGGCGGCAGCCTTGTCCTCGTCGGAAGCGTCGGAATCAACCTTGATCAGGATGTTCGACGAGCGACGGGCATCGTTGTAGTTGGACAGGTTCTCGTTGATGTAATCGACGATCTCGCTGTCCTTGGGCTTGCTGGTGGGCGCCACAGCATCCTTAAGCTTTTGCTGCGCCAGGCTCTCCTTGAGCGAGTCCTTGTAGGTGTCCTCGGTATAGCCGTAGGTCTTGAGGGTCTTCTTAAAGGCCTTGGCACCGCCCGCGCTCTTGCACGCGTCCTTCCAAGCCTTCTCGACCTCCTCGTCCGACACCGTCACACCGTTCTCCTTCTGTGCCTGTTGAAGCAGAATCTGCTGCGTGTAGGAGTCGATGAGTTGCTTGCGGTACTTCTTGGGCGTGAGGTCGTTGTCGACCAGATACTGCGCCCAGTCCTTGTCCTTGGTGTAGCCGTAGGACGTGCGCATGCTCATGATCTGCTTGGTCACGGTGTCCTCGGTGAGGTTGGTGCCGTTGATAGTGGCAGCAACACCGCCGGTCAGCTTATAGCCCGAGGTGTCCTCGGCCTGCGACATAAGGCCGGAGCACGCCATCGCCGAGACGGAAAGCAACATTGCCAGCACGCCAATAACCACCAGGACGATCTTGACGGTCTTGGACACGCGGGTCTTGCGCTGCTTCTTGCGAGAGCTGGAGGCGGCGCGAGCCTGCTGCTCGGGCGTCGGCTCGGGTGCGGGGTTCTTTTTCTTATTTGCCATAGTTGGCCTTTCGCATAACGAATCGAACAAACGCCATTGTGTCACAACGCAGCCCCCGCGGCACGCTTGGTGCATTGGGGACAGGTTAATCTGCACCATTTTGGTGCAAAGGGGACAGCTCTGGCAGCCGGCACCTTAGAAGTGGCGGCGGATGGCGTCGACCATGCCCTGGGACGTGGTCTGGCCGAGCACGTCGGCTGCGGCATCGGCGTCCATAAAGATGTTCATGAGCGCCTGCAGAGCCTCGACCTGGCCGTCCGGCTCGGCGATGCCCAAATTGATGACGATCCGCGCCGGCACCGGAGCGCCCATGCCAGCCATAGCGTTAAATGTCACGGGCGCGACGGGCTTCACCACCGCGATATAGGGCTTGGCCACAAACCCCGGATCGGTATGCGGAATGGCAATGTTTGCCGCCGGCATGGCAAGACCCGTGGGATAGGCATCCTCGCGCGTGCGAACGGCATCGAGCCAACCGTCGGCAATGTAGCCGCGCGGAGCAAGCTCACTCTCGAGCTGCGCAAACACCTCACTCGGCGTCGCACACTCCCAATCAAAAAACACCAGCTCAGGCGTAAACAGCGCTTCGTTATCCGCCATGCGCTCACCTCTCTCACCTAGTCATTCAAGAACGTCCCCGATGACTACCCAAAACAAAAGGTGGCCACGCGCGCCTTGGCGCCAATGACCACCCTGACTACTCGGCTAAATTGTACTGTGCGTCGCTAGCCGCGAGGCGCGTCAATCGCCACCTTGCCGCTCTCCAGCACGTGGACGCGGCCGTCGGCGAGCATTTGCACGACCTCGGGATACAGCACGTGCTCGATCGCATGGATGTGCTCCTCGAGCGTGTCGACATCCCAGCCCTCCTCAACAGCCAGCGCACGCTGGGCGATGATGGGACCGTTGTCGTAGACCTCGTTGGCAAAATGCACGGTCACGCCAGTTACCTTGACGCCGCGCGCAAACGCGTCGTCGATCGCATGGGCACCGGTAAAGCTCGGCAGCAGCGCCGGATGCAAGTTGACCACGCGGTTGGGAAACGCCGCCAGCAGCGGTGTGTGCACCATGCGCATGTAGCCGGCCATGACCACATACTCGCAGCCGCGCTCGAGAAGCTCGTGCGCGATGATCTCGTCGGCGGCAATAGGGTCGGCATAGACATCCTTGGAAAGGGTCAGCGTCTGGATGCCCGCGCGCTCAGCGCGCTGCAAACCCTTAGCCGAAGGACGGCTCGACACCACAAGCTCAATCGAGGCGTTGAGCTTACCGGCGGCGATCAGATCGATCAGCGCTTGCAGGTTGGTACCCGAACCGCTGATGAGCACACCGATCTTAAGCGGCTCGGCCGTATCGGTGCCGGTCGGACGGGTGTAGGGCACAAAGCCCAGGCCCTCACTAGCAGCCATCTGCTCGTTAGCGCTCATCGGAGTACACGACCTTACCGGAACCCTCGACGCACTCGCCCACGCGGAACGGCTTCTCGCCCAGCGCGACCAGAGCCTCGGTCACGGCAGCCTCGTCCTCGGGGGCGACGATCAGGCACAGGCCAACGCCCATGTTGAAGGTCTTGCATGCCTCGTTGGGCGCGAGCTCGGCCTGGCGCGACACGTAGGTGATGACGGGCGGAACGTCCCAACCCATCTCGGCGCCGTTGCGGGTGACCACGGCGTCGACGTCGTCGGCGAGCGCGCGGTTGAGGTTCTCGGTAATACCGCCGCCAGTGATGTGGGCGATGGCGTGCACGTTGGCGCCGCCGCGCAGTAGCTCCAGGATCGGCTTGACGTAGATGCGCGTGGGGGCCAGCAGAGCGTCTGCCAGCGATGCACCGCCGAGCTCCTCGAGCGGACGGCTCAGCTCCTCGGCCTTAGCGGCGGCCTCGGGCGTGCCCGGCTTAATGCCGTCGACGCCAATGACCTTGCGCACGAGCGAGTAGCCGTTGGAGTGCACGCCGGTGGAAGGCAGGCCCAGGATCACATCACCCGGGCGAACGTTCGCGGGGTCGAGCATCTTGGGACGGTCGACGACGCCCACGGTAAAGCCGGCGAGGTCGTAGTCGGCCGGAGCCATGACGCCGGGGTGCTCGGCCATCTCGCCGCCCACGAGCGCGCAGCCCGCGAGCTTGCAGCCGTCGGCCACGCCCTTGATGATCTTTGCCATGTGCTCGGCCTCGATGTGACCGATGGCAACGTAGTCCAGGAAGAACAGCGGCTCGGCGCCCGAAGCCAAAATGTCATTGACGCACATAGCAACCAGGTCCTGGCCCACCGTCTCGTGACGGTCCATGATCTGGGCGAGCACGAGCTTGGTGCCCACGCCGTCGGTACCGCTGATCAGGATCGGGTCTTCCATATCCTTAAGCGCGGCAGCCGAGAACAGGCCACCGAAGCCGCCGATGCCGCCGATAACCTCGGGGCGATTGGTGTCCTTGACCATCTGCTTAATCGCGTCGACGGCGCGGCCGCCCTCAGCGGTATCGACGCCGGCATCCTCATACGTCACATGCTTGCTGTCGCTCATCTGAGCCTTCCTCTCCCACTACCGTGGCGCCGCGCGGGCGCCAAACGGTGCTCATAATTGCGTTCATTTCGGCGCGCGCCATAACAGCATGCGCCGTCATATCAACAAAACAGCAGGTAAAACCTACCAAAATAAACCTGTCCCCACATGGCAGGTTTTAGGCCTCGCCGTGCTCCTCTTCCCAGCTGCGGTCGTCGTATTTCTCGACCACGGCGTCGTCGTCAAAGTGCAGCGGCTTGTCCAGGTTGCGGGGCTTAAAGCCCTCCATAAACTTGTCGCGGCCAAAGCTCTCGGGAATCGCCACGGGGTAGCGGCCGGTAAAGCACGCATCGCAGTAGCCGCCCTTGGGCATGACCTTAAGCAGGCCCTCGACCGAAAGGAAGGCCAGCGAATCGGCGCCGATATACTCGCAAATCTCGTCGACCGTCTTGTTGGCGCTGATGAGCTGCGACTGCACGTCGGTATCGATACCGTAGAAGCACGGCCAAATGACCTCGGGCGAGTTGATGCGGATGTGAATCTCCTTGGCGCCGGCGTTGCGCAGCATCTTGACGAGCTGCACCATGGTGGTGCCTCGCACGATGGAGTCGTCGATGACGACCAGGCGCTTGCCCTCGATGTTGTCGCGCAGCGGGTTGAGTTTCATACGCACACCCATGGCGCGCAACTCCTGCGTAGGCTCGATAAACGTACGGCCCACGTAGCGGTTCTTGATAAGGCCCTCGCCAAAGGGAATACCGCTCTCGTGCGAATATCCCTCCGCGGGTGGCAGGCCGGAGTCGGGCACGCCGATGACCAGGTCGGCCTCGACGGGCTCCTCATGTGCCAGCTGACGACCCATATCGTAACGGCAGGCATAGACGCTCTTGCCGTTCATGATGGAGTCGGGGCGGGCAAAGTAGACCTGCTCAAAGATGCAGTTGGCGGGCTCTTCGGCTGCAGGCACGCCCTGCTCGGATACCAGGCCCTCGGCGCTGATGCGCAAGATCTCGCCGGGACGGACGTCACGGACGTACTCGGCACCCACGATGTCGAGTGCGCAGGTCTCGGAAGCAACGACCCAGCCGCCGGCGCGCGTGACACGGACGGCGGAGTCGACCGTCGCGGCGCCGTCCTGCGACGGCAGCTGCGAAACGGCTGCGGCATCTGCCTGGTCCAGGCCCTCGTCCACCAGCTTGCCCAGCACGAGCGGGCGAATGCCGTGTGGATCGCGGAATGCGTAGAGCGCCTGCTCGTTGATGAGCGTCATGGCGTAGCCGCCGCGCACGAGCTCCATGGTCTTGCGAATGCCCTCGCGCAGATGGCCTGTACGCTGAGTAAAGTAGCCGATGAGTTTGGTCGCGACCTCGGAATCCGAATTGGAGAGGAACGGCACGCCCAGCTCGATCAGCTGGCGGCGCAGCTCGTCGGTGTTGACCAGAGTGCCGTTGTGAGCAAGCGCGATAATGACGCTGTTGATGGTAGAGAGGTGCGGCTGAGAGGCTTCCCAGCTCTTGGCGCCGGCAGTGCCGTAGCGCACATGACCCACGGCCAGCTGGCCGGAGAGCGTCGACAGGTCGGCGTTGGAGAACACGCGGTCGAGCAGGCCCAGATCCTTGCGGACCATAACCGTGCCGCCGTCACCCACGGCAATTCCCGCCGATTCCTGGCCGCGGTGCTGCAGCGCACGCAGGCCAAAGTACGTCAGTCGAGCCACGTCGCGATCGGGCGCCCATACGCCGAAGACGCCGCATTCCTCATGCAGCTGGTCGGAGTCCGGATCATACGTCGACATGGTGTTCACCTGTCCCGCGGCACGCTCGGCCGCGCGGATGGTTTCTTGAGACATGGCATCCCCTCAGAGCCTCGTATTTTGGCGTTACCCGCCTTATTATACGCACGGCATGACGCGCTCCCCAGTGCATGAGCAGCGCTTTTTAAAAGCCCACCGAGCTAATAATCCGTTTTGTGACCAAACATTTATTTGGCTACATGACGTGGACGGCAGCTCCGCTCCAATCCACGCCACGGCACCTCTCGTCCACCGTTGGAGATTACATTGTTGCAATTGGGACGTTCGTCCTGTCTTTCGGCTGGTCGGCGGCGTATCCTTATAAGCCACAACATAACGAGAAAGGTTACTTTTCTATGGATCAAAACCAACTCGACCCCAGCGTCCCCAGCGCCACGGAGGTCAAGAAGATCCCGCTTGTCATCAAGGTATACGCAATCCTGTGCATCCTAACTGGCGTGAGTACGCTCCCGTCGGTCGCCGCCTTTATGTGGCAGGTCATCACCTCGCTTGTTAACGGCAACGCCGCCGAAAAGCTCGGCGACAACATGCTGGTCGCGATCGGACTGATTGTCGCCGGCATCATGCTCTCGGCTGCCAGTGCCGTCATCTTGATCATCTTTGGCCTGGACCTCATCAAGAACCAGCGCCGCAATGCCGCCCGCCTCTCCTATATCCTCATCGCGTTCACCGTCATCGAGCTTTTGGTTGACGTGATGCTCCAGGGCATCGGGCCCTTCTTGCTGCGTCCCGCCATCCAGCTCGTCATCCTCGTTGCGCTTTCGGCCACCGTCGATCCCACGCTGCGCCAGGAACGCGAGCTGCAGCGCCGCCTGCAGGAGATGCTCGACCGCGACGCCGCAGCCGAGGGCATGCTCGGTCGCGACGAAACCGGCGAGGGCTATATCAAGCTCAACTACTTCAACCTGTTCTGGGTATTCTTCGTCTGCTGCATACTCGGCCTGATCGCCGAGGACATCTGGCACATGACGGTCGACGACCCCGGCGTCTATCAGGATCGTGCCGGCATGCTGTTTGGCCCCTTCAGCCCCATCTATGGCTTTGGCGCCGTGCTCATGACCATGGTGCTTAACCGCTTCTACAAAAAGAACCCCATCATCATTTTCCTGGTGAGCGCCCTGCTCGGCGCCAGCTTTGAGGTGTTCGTGGGCTGGTTTATGCAGACCTCGTTTGGCGTGGTCTCGTGGAGCTACTCGCACATGAAGCTCTTTGGCATGCCCGACCCCATCGCCGTGCTTACGGGCGGCCGCACCTGCACGGGCTTTGCCTGCCTGTGGGGCCTGGGTGGTCTTATCTGGATCAAGCTGCTGCTGCCAAGGCTGCTTAAGCTCATCAACATGATTCCGTGGAAGAGCCGCTACTCGGCAACCGTCATCTTCACCATCATCATGCTGGTCGACGGTGTTATGACGCTGCAGTCGCTCGACTATTGGTATCAGCGCGTCAACGGCACGGAGCCGGATATTCCCGTCGCGCAGTTCTATGGCAAGTACTTCGATAACGACTACATGGAAAACCGCTTCCAGAGCATGACCATGAGCCCCAAGGATGCGACGCGCGTGTAGCGTCCAGTGCGCCCAAAACGCAACATGCCCGCCGGTATCACACGTACCGGCGGGCATTTTTTGTAAACGAGCCTTCTATCGACGAGAAGCCTATGCCTCGCGCTCGACCTCACTCACGCATTCGTTCTTGATGGTGCCGACAAGCGCCTGCAGCGCATCGACCACGTGCGGGCGAATGTCCCCGCCGATGAGCACGAGCATGATGTCGTCGCCCACGGCAAGCTGGCCGCTTGCCAGCCACACGCGCACATAGCCGATACCCGGCATCGCGCGCGTTGCCTCGATGGCGGCTCGTACCTTGTCCGCATCGAAGCCAAACGCCATACCGCCCACCTTGTGCCCAGGCGCTACGCCATCGGTTTCGACCCCGCGCACCTCGGACTTGGGCGTCGCGCGAACCACACCGTTATGTGTCAGATACATGCCGCACCCGGACGCCGAAGCATCAGCCTTGGCCTCGCGCAGCCAAGCATCGACAGAAGGCATCGATTTGCCACTCTCTAGCATTATTTCCCCCTTACCGTCGTCGAGTAGCCAATTTGGGACGGGGCCTTTTTAGCTACTCTCGAACAACTTATTCCTCGACCGGCGTGAGCACCATGACGGCGCGTGTGTTGCTCAGCGACAGCGAACGACAGGTCACAAGCGTTACAACCTTAGTTGCCGAAGCGGCACGATCGGTGGCATCACTCGCCACGGCAGAAGCGCCGTCGAGCATCTCGGACAGGTAGTTCTTGAGTCCGTCGTCGCCCTCAAAATTGGTCGTGCGCGCCTTGGCATACGTGTCCTCGACAACTTTGGTCGCCAGTGGTCGCAGTTTATACGTCGCATCGCGCGTGATGTAGTACACATACTCAATACTGTCGAATGTCGCCTGATCGGTCGTGTCCGAAATCACGTTGAACATCGAGCCGTCGTTCATGTGGTGGCCATAGATCGTAGTCTGCTGGTCCACCATGCCCGGTGCGGCATCCTCGTAATCCAGGAAGATAGCGCCGGACGCATTAGATGTGCCATCAAACAGCGTATTGAGGTACTTGGAGTTGTTGTTGGTCTGCACCACGGGGTAGTTGATATTGGTTCCCGGCGCATAAATCCAGCCAACAACCTCAGGATTTGTCTGAGCAAGCGCGTTGAAGTCGATGATTGGCACACCGCTGGCGTCCTTATCGCTCACATATTGCTTTTCGATCTTTTGATACGAATCACTCGCCTGCTTGTAGCCAATCTGCGCATTGATAAAGATGGCGGCGGCGGCGGCAATCAGACCGATGCCGATGATGATGAGCAGGATGGGGATGACGGAGCGGCGCTTCTTGCGCGGCGGCTCGGCGTAATCCGACGGCGCGGCATGCGATGAAGACCGGGGCGGCTTCTTAGCGGAGCTATAAGACGAAGGACGATATGCGGCCGGCGCGTCCTGTCGACGATGCGTCGCCGGTGTCACGGGGCGCGGCGCGCGCGGCTGCTGAGGAGAGGATGTCCGACCCTGCTGCGCCGCATGGGCAGCACCCGGCTTCGACGGATCGGGAATCTGAGAAGCCTTGAATCGTTTTCCCTGATAATCGGACATGGCTCTCCTTATACTGCGGTGAAACGGCGGAACGCTTAGGCGTCAGCCATCTCCTGCTTCATCTTCTCGATAACCTTGCGGTACTCGGGGTCGCAAGCACCCAGAATCTGCGTGGCATAGATGGCGGCGTTCTTGGCGCCGTTGATGGCAACGCAGGCCACGGGCACGCCGGAGGGCATCTGCACCATCGACAGCAGCGAGTCCATGCCGCCCAGGTCGCTCGTCTTCATAGGCACGCCGATAACCGGCAGCGGGGTAAACGCAGCCACGACACCGCCCAGGTGAGCAGCCTTGCCGGCGGCGGCAATGATCACCTTGATGCCGCGGTCGGCAGCAGTCGAGGCCCACTCGTGGACCTTCGCCGGCGTGCGGTGCGCGCTCGCAATGACGAGCTCATAGGGCACACCCAGCGCCTCGAGCTCGGCGGTGCAACCTTCCATAACGCCCAGATCGGACTTGGAGCCCATGATGATCCCGACAACCGGCTTCTGATCTGCCATAAACAAAGACCTCCTGTTGAGAGCGGTGACGCAGCGAATCCGCGACCCTTAACTACTGAGAGTAGTATAGCTGCTCCCGTCCCTGCGGTCTGTGGGTGCCCCGCGGCGCGCCGGGTTTTTATCTTCGCTCCCCTTGCTT
>CAKUGX010000075.1 GCA_934654765.1 uncultured Collinsella sp.
TCCATGGGCATCTACATCTTCTCGGCCGACGTGCTGATCGAGGCGCTCGAGGAGGACGCTCTGGACCAGCGCTCGAGCCACGACTTTGGCAAGGACATCATCCCCAAGCTGCTCGGCGAGAACAAGCGCCTGTACAGCTACGAGTTCCACGGCTTTTGGAAGGACGTCGGCACTATCGCCAGCTTCCATGAGACCTCGATGGACCTGCTGGGCAACAACCCCGAGTTCGATCTGTTTGACAAGAACTTCCCCATCATGTCCAACATCACCACGCGTCCGCCGCACTACATTGGCCCGGACGGCCGCCTGGACGACTGCCTGGTCTCCAACGGTTGCAAGATCTACGGCACCGCTCGCCACTCGATCCTTTCGACCGATGTCATCATCGAGGAGCGCGCCGTGGTCGAGGACTCCGTGCTGCTGCCGGGTGCGCACGTTAAGAGCGGCGCGCACATCTGCCGCGCTATTTTGGGCGAGAACTCCACGGTCGAAGAGGGCGTGAAGCTCGGCTCTGTCGATACCACCAAGGATACGGCCGTCGTTGGAAATGACGTCGTTATCGGGAAGGGGGAATGATCCGATGATCAATCGCAAGGCCATCGGTTACATCACCGCTAACTACTCTTCGACCTACGGCAGCGTGCTGCTCAAGGATCGCCCCATCGCGTCCGTTCCGTTTTTGGGCCGCTACCGCCTGATCGACTTCCCGCTGTCCAACATGATGAATGCCGGCATCAAGACCGTCGGCGTTGTCATGCCGGGTAACTACCGCTCGCTGATCGACCACGTGGGCTCGGGCAAGGACTGGGGCCTGGACCGCAAGAAGGGCGGCCTGTTCATGGTGCCCGGCAACGCGTATGGCACCACCAAGGGCGGCATGCGATTCCTGCTGCGCGACATCATCTCCAACAAGACGCTGTTCCAGCGCTCGGACAAACCCTATGTCGTGATGATGGGCACCAACATCATCTTTAACATGGACCTCAACACCATCATCGAGGCGCACGAGAACTCCGGTGCCCAGATGACCGTTGTGTACTGCAAGGCCACGCGCAACGTCGATGACGAGACCAAGCTCGAGATTAACGAGAACGGCCGCCTGACGGGCGTGAGCGCCGGCGTCGTGTACGGCGACAACGCCTCTATGGACTGCTGCATCGTCAACCGTGAGACGCTGCTCGAGATTATCGACCACTACCAGGCCGCCGACTATCTGGACCTGCTCGAGGCACTCCAGGGCGACTTTGGCAACATCGACGTGTGCAGTTACGAGTACAAGGGCGAGGTCGTGGGCGTATTTAGCGAGAAGTCGCTGTATCGCCGCAGCATGGACCTGCTCGACCAGACCGTGGCCGACCAGCTCTTCGATCCCGAGCGCCCGATCCTGACCAAGGCTCACGACGTGCCGCCTTCGCGCTACGCGACCGGCAGCCACGCGTGCAACTCGATCATTTCGGCCGGTTGCATCATCAAGGGCACCGTGCGCAATTCGATCCTGTCGCGCGGCGTTGTGGTTGAGGAAGGCGCTTCGGTGACCAACTCGATCATCAACCAGAGCTGCATCATCAAGAGCGGCGCCCGCGTTGAGAACGCCATCCTGGACAAGAACAACGTGGTACCCACCAACACCGAGCTTCGCGGCACGCCCGAGAACATCCTGGTGCTGGGCAAGGCTCCGTTAACTTCCGATACCACCATCGTACGTTAACGTTGGCACCGCAACATCGCTTGTAACATGCAGAATAGCCGCCCGGTTCGCGCCTGGCGGCTATTCTCGAATAACATGGGAGACAATATGGCTGATTCCAGCAAAAAGATGCAGATCGTGTTTGCCTCGGCCGAGTGCGCGCCGTTTGTGAAGACCGGTGGCCTGGGCGACGTAGCGGGTTCACTGCCTGCGGCGCTTGTGCGCGCCGGCGCCGAAGTCATCGTGATGGTGCCCAAGTACGCCACCATCAAGGACGAGTACAAGGCGCAGATGGAGCACTTCTCCGACTTTTACGTGAGCCTGGGCTGGCGCAATGAGTATTGCGGGCTCGAGAAGCTCGAGCACGACGGCGTCACCTATATGTTCATCGACAACGAGCGCTACTTTGCGCGCGACTATCCGTACGGCTTCTTTGACGACGGCGAGCGCTTTGCGTTCTTCTCCAAAGCCATCACCGAGAGCCTGCAGCACCTGCCGGCCGGTTTTGAGTGCGACATCCTGCACTGTAACGACTGGCAGACGGCACTGGCGCCCGTGTTTTTGCGCGAGTTCTACCAGGGCCTGCCGCTGTACGACCGTGTGAAGACTGTGTTCTCGATCCACAACGTGGCGTTCCAGGGCCAGTTTAGCGACACCGTGATGGAGGACATCCTGGGTGTGGCGCACATTCCGGCGGCCGCCTCGCAGCTGCGTTGCGACGCCTGCAGCATCAACTACATGCTGGGCGCCCTGCGCTATGCCGACGCCATCACCACGGTGAGCCCCACCTATGCCAACGAGATCCAGACGCCCGAGTTTGGCGAGGGCCTGGACGGCGTTCTACGCGAGCGTTCGTACGCGCTGCAGGGCATCCTCAACGGCATTGACGTGGCGGGCTTTGACCCGGCGACCGACAAGCGCATTGCCGCCAACTACACGGTTGAAGACCGCTCCGGCAAGGCCGTGTGCAAGGCCAAGCTGCAGGAAGAGCTGGGGCTCGAGGTTCGCGACGACCGCCCGCTCATGGTGATGGTCACGCGCCTGACGCGCCAAAAGGGCATGGACCTGGTCATGTACGCGCTCGACCGCATTCTGGCCGGCGGCGTGCAGGTGGCGGTGCTAGGCACCGGCGACCGCGACTATGAGGACGGCCTGCGCTACTTCCAGGACAAGTACCCCGGCACCATGGCCGCGCGCATCGAGTTCGATCCGGCGCTGTCGCAGCGCATGTATGCTGCCGCCGACATGTTCCTGATGCCTTCGAAGTTTGAGCCCTGTGGCCTGTCGCAGATCATCGCCATGCGCTACGGCACCCTGCCCATCGTGCGCGAGACCGGTGGTCTGAAGGACACTGTGATTCCGTATAACGAGTTTACCGGCGAGGGCACGGGCTTCTCGTTTAGTAACTTTAACGGCGACGAGATGGGCGACGCCGTGTTCCGCGCGGCGCGTCTGTTCTGGGATAACCGCGACGCCTGGAACCAGCTGGTCACGCAGGCCATGAGCCAGGACTTTAGCTGGACGCGCTCGGCCGACAAGTATCTGGACCTGTATTTCTTTATGCATCCGGAGATTGAGAGGCCTGCGGCTGCGGAGACTGCTGAGCCCGAGGCCGTAACTGAGCCCGAGGCACCTGCTGCTGTTGAGGAGCCCGTCGCTGCTGAGGAGCCCAAGGCTGAGGAGCCCAAGGCTGAGGAGAAACCGGTTGAGGCTGAGCCCGAGCCCGTAAAGGCTGAGCCTGAGGTCAAGCCCGCTGCGAAGCCTGCAGCCAAGAAGACCACGACGCGCAAGACGACGGCCAAGAAGACTGCGGCTACCAAGACCACCGCGACCAAGGCTACGACGACCAAGGCCGCTTCTACAACGAAGGCCGCCGCAACTAAGACGACCGCTGCCAAGGCAACGACCACGCGCAAGCGCACGACTGCCGCTGCCAAGAAGGCCGCCGAGGTTGAGGCTGCTCCCGAGGTAAAGGCCGAGGCCAAGACTGAGGCACCTGTCGCTGAGACCAAGCTGACCGCCAAGGCTCCGGCTAAGACCGCTGCCAAGAAGACGACCGCGGCTAAGGCTACGACTGCCAAGAAGACTACGGCAACCAAGACCGCCGCAACGAAGGCTGTCGCAAAGCCGGCTGCCAAGGTTGAGGAGACGCCCGCCGAGCCCAAGGCCGAGGCAACCGTCGAGGCCAAGCCGGCCGCCAAGACCACCACGCGCAAGCGCACCACGACGACGGCCAAGAAGACCACGACCAAGGCCGCTGCCCCCAAGGCAGAGCCCAAGGTAGAGGCCAAGCCCAAGGTAGAGGCCAAGCCCGAGGCAAAGCCCGAGCCCGCCAAGGAGGCTCCGGTCTCCCCCGCCGCTCCGGCCGAGGATAAGGCCCCATCCAAGAAGACCTCCGTCCGCAAGGCAACGGCAACCCGCAAGCGCCGCTAATTCGGACGACCCAAAACTCAATCCTCAACCAATGAAGAGGGTGTCGTTAGCCGCGACGCCCTCTTCTTTGTGGATTTGGTAAATCGATTTTGCGCGCACAGCCGTTCGCCGATAGTGAACGGCTGTGGTTTATACAACTAAAGTGCAACGGATATACTTAGGAACAGTGCGTTAAGCCATGACCTGTTGGCCATGATTGTATAGAACTGGACCATACTATGAGATTGATACACAACAGCCGCCTACCGCAGTTTCGCACTCCGTTTGGCGCTGTGACCACAGAAACGACTCTCTCGCTTTCGGTGATTTTGGAGGACGCCGATCCCAACCAGGCAACGCTTACGCTGCGCACCTGGGTCGACGAGATCGGGGAATCTCTGTATCCCATGACACACGAGGGCGACGGCATCTTTACCGCCGAACTGGAATGCGCCGAACCCTGTCTAATCTGGTACAGCTTTATATGCAATATCGAGGGCCAGCCCGAGATCCGCTTGGGCGCACCGCAGGGTCGCACCGGCGGCGAGGGCGTAACCTACGACTACGCCGAGGTTCCGTCCTTCCAGGTTACCGTCTATAAGCACCGCGAGAACCGTCCCACTTGGTACGAGCGCGGCATGGTCTATCAGATCTTCCCCGATCGCTACGCCCGCGACGAGCACTGGCGCGAGCGCACGCTGGCTGAGGTCGAAAAACTGCGTAAGGGCATTCAGCGCCGCATGGTCGAGGACTGGAACGAGCCGCCCGTCTACGAGCGCGCCGAGGACGGCTCCATCAAGACTTGGGACTTCTACGGCGGCTCGCTCAGGGGCATCCAAGAAGACCTGCCTCGCATTGCCGAGCTGGGCTTTACGGCCATCTACCTCAACCCCATCTTCGAAGCCGCGAGCAATCATCGCTACGACACGGCCGACTACACTAAGATCGACCCGATCCTGGGCACCGAGCAGGATTTTACCGAGCTGTGCCAGGCAGCCGAGAAGCTGGGCATTTCCATTATTCTGGACGGCGTTTTCAACCACACGGGCGACGACTCAATCTACTTTAACCGCTACGGAAACTACCCCGGTGTGGGCGCTTGGCAGAGCGAGGATTCGCCGTGGCGCGATGCGTTTACCTTCCACGAGGACGGCTCGTATGACTGCTGGTGGGGCGTGGGCAATATGCCCGCCATCAACGAGAACTCCGAGCTGGTGCGCGACAGGCTCCTGGGTAAGGATGGCGTGATTCGCAAATGGCTGCGCGCCGGTGCTCACGGCTGGCGTCTGGACGTCGCTGACGAGCTTTCTGACGACTTCCTGGCCGAGATCAAGAAGGCAGTACTTGCCGAAAAGCCTGACGCACTGCTGCTCGGCGAGGTCTGGGAGGACGCCTCCAACAAGGTCAGCTACGGTCATTTGCGCCGCTACCTGCAGGGCTCCGAGCTCGATTCTGCCATGGACTACCCCTTCCGCGACATGGTCATCGGCTTTTTGATGGGCTACAAGAACGCCTACCAGGCAGCCGAGGACATCGAGACCCTGCGCGAAAACTATCCGAGCGAGGCCTTGGCCTGCGCGCTCAATTTGCTGTCGAGCCACGATCGCCCGCGTATCATCTCGGTGCTCGGCGGCGGTCCCGACGAGTCGCAGCTGCCCGAGTGCGAGCGCAGCAAATGGCGTCTGGACGAAGGCGCAATGGGCCTGGCCAAGAGCCGTTTTTGGCTGGCCACGCTCATGCAGATGACCTTCCCCGGCGTGCCTTCGATCTATTACGGCGACGAGTATGGTCTAGAGGGCCTTACCGATCCGGGCAACCGTCGCACCCTGCCGACCAAGGAAGACCTGCACGACTTCGATACGCTCGCTATCGTTAAGAACGCCTCGGCCGTGCGCCGTGCGCTGCCGTTTATGATCGACGGCGAGATCAAGGCATTCGCGCTCAATGACGAGGTGCTGGCTTACAACCGTACGGGCGAGAATGGTGAGTCTGCGACCGTCATCATCAACCGAAGCCTGCGCAATTCGCACCGCGTGACGATTCCGGCGCTCGGCGAATGTGCAAGCGACGTCATTAGTGGCCACGAGTGCGTGATCCACAACGGTACGGTCACGCTCGATCTGTACCCGCTGGGTTCGTCGATCATCTATCACCACGCCGAGCAGCGCCTGCAGGAGCCGCTCGATCACGGCGCGGGCGTCGTGTGCCATATCACCTCGGTGCCGACCGACGACGGCAAGCCCGGCACGATCGGTGCGCCCACGCGTCGCTTTATCGACCATCTGGCCGCCATGGGCATGCGCTATTGGCAGGTCCTGCCCGTCAACCCCACGGACTTCTTCCGCTCCCCTTACGCCGGCCCTTCGGCCTTTGCCGGCAATATCGACCTGCTGCCAGAGAGCCATGAGGAGCTGGCGGCCGACTTTAAGACCTGGAAGACTCGCGGTGGCGAGGATGCCGACCCGCTGTACACGGCGTTTAAGCATCGCAATGCCGACTGGCTCGAGAAATACTGCGTCTACATGGCCGTCAAAAAGCACTTTGAGGGCGAGTCGCGCCACGATTGGCCGGCCGGTGTCGCGCGCTACAACGAGCATCTGTTTGACGACAAGCGTTTCCACGACGAGGCGGAGCTGCAGGCGTACATGCAGTATCGCTTCGATCTGGCTTGGTGCGAGCTTATGAACTACGCGCACAAGAAGGGCATCGAGGTCATCGGCGACATTCCGATGTACGTCTCGGACGATTCGGCCGACGCGTGGAGCGAGCCCGAGAACTTCTGGCTGTCGGATACCGGCAAGGCGATTGAGATTTCCGGCGCGCCGCCCGACAACTTTGCACCCGAGGGCCAGGTGTGGGGCAACCCGACGTTCCGCTGGGGCCATATGAAGGAGACCGGTTATCGCTGGTGGATGGATCGTCTGCGCCGCGCATTTTCGCTGTACGACCGCGTGCGCCTGGACCACTTCCTGGGCTTCCACAGCTACTTTAGCATTCCCGCGGGCAAGGCCTGCGCCGACGGCCGCTGGCTGGCGGGCCCGGGCAAGGATCTGTTCCAGACCGCCTACGACGAGCTGGGTCCGCTCAACTTTATCGCCGAGGATCTGGGCTATTTGACGCCCGGCGTTCGCGCGATGGCCTCGACCTGCGGCTTCCCCGGCATGGACGTGCTGGAGTTTAGCGATTACGACGTGCGTAACGGGATTCATCCCACGCCCGGCAAGATTCTGTACACCTCGACACACGACACGTCGACGCTCGCCGGTTGGTGCACGCGCTCCTTTGCGGGCGGCGAGGAGCCGAGCGGCAAGGAGTTTGCGGGCAAGCTGATGGGCGACGCGCTGGCAAGCGACGCTCCCCTCGTGATGATGCCGCTACAGGATGTGCTGGGGCTGGGTGACGATGCGCGCATGAACGTGCCGGGTGTCGCCACGGGCAACTGGACCTGGCAGGCCGATGAGGCTGATATCGAGGCGGCTGAGGATAAAACTGCACAGCTCCTGCGTAGCACCCATAGATTCTGGAGCGAAGCGTGATAAAACCCCCGATATAGGGTACAGTTACAGACGTTTGAATTTATGCGGGCAGAGCGATCTGCCCGCTTTGCGGTGAAAAGGAAGTATTATGGCGCGCTACGATTACAAATGCTCGAGCTGCGGCAACGTGTTCGAGGTTGAGCATCCCATGTCCGAGACCCCCGAGGTCGTGTGCCCGAGCTGCGGTGCTCCGGCCGCCAAGACGTTCTCGGCCAGCGGCATCAAGTTTGAAGGCAGCGGCTTCTACAACACCGATCAGCGCAGTGGCGGTTCCAGCACCAGCGCCACCAGTGGCTGCTGCGCCAACTGCCCGCATAGCCACTAACAGCTGGCAACAACAAAACGCACGAAGGCGGCCCTGCGACCAACAATCGATCGCAGGGCCGCCTTCGTGCGTTGCGGTGAAATAAGGACTATTTGGCGGGTAGATGCCCCCATTGGGGGTGCGGACGATTTCCTGGACCGCCTAGGCGTATCCAAGCTTCCTGCGGTACTCCATCGGGCTCAGCCACCCGAGGGACTTCTTTATCCGCTCCTCACGATAGTACACGAGGTAGGCCTCGAGCCTGGCCATGAACTCCTCGGGCGTCACGCCCTCCCAGTCCCTGTAGTGGAAGAACTCGTTCTTGAGCCGCCCGAAGAAGCCCTCGCAGGCCGAGTTGTCGGGGCTGCAGCCCTTGGCGGACATGCTCCTGACCAGGCCGTTCTCCCGGCAGATCCCGATCCACTCGGGCCAGCGGTAGTGGCCGCCGCGGTCCGAGTGGATCGTCGTGCGGGCGCCGGCCGGCCTGGCCGCGAGGGCCTTGAGCAGGCTCGAGTTCGCGAGGCGCTTGTCGGGGTGCAGCCCGACCGACCAGGCGACGGGCATCCCGTCGAAGCAGTCGACGATCGGGCTCAGGTAGACCTTCCGGCCGCCCGGGAGCCTGAACTCGGTGATGTCGGTGAGCCACAGCCGGTTGGGCTCGTCGGCGCGGAACCTCCTGTTCACGAGGTTCTCCGGCGCCTTGGAGACCTCGCCGACGTAGGAGCTGTAGCCCCGGGCGCGCCTCTTGTTGTAGACGACCTCGAGGCCCTCCTCGCGCATCACGCGGCGCACGCGCTTCTCGCTCGCCTCGACGCCCTCGCGGCGGAGGCGCGCCCAGACGGTGCGGTAGCCCCAGCAGCCGGACCCCTCGCCGAAGATGCGCACCACGTGGGCGCGTATGTCGGCGTCGCGGTCGCGCGGCTCGGCGACGCGGGGCCTCCAGTACTCATAGGAGCTCTTCGATATTCTCAAGAAACCTGTGATCGAGCGGAGGGGCAGGGCGGTCGCCCGCCTCAATCTCTCGCCGAGCTCGCACTTGCTCCTGTTCGAGATCGAAGCCGGGTCCCACCCTTCCGCTTTTAGGTCGGCCAACACCGCCCTGAGCAGCAGGTTCTCTATCTGGTCCTCGTTGAGCCCGGCGAGCGGGCCGGTGGCGGGCGGGGCGTATATCGACTTGTCGGGGCCCAAGCTGGCCTCCTTCCGTGGCGGTTGCTTCGCCCCGATTCTACAGCCCCTGCCGGTGTAGCTGCGCGGGAGGTGCCCCGTCGCCCACTTCTTGGCCGCGCTCACCGTGACCCCCGCGAACCTCGCGGCGGCGGTCGGCCCCATGCCGTCCTCCGTCGCCAGGAGGAAGAGCTCGACCTTCTCCCTGCTGTACATGCGAACCTCCAGTCCGGACCGCCTCGCGGTCCAACTTTCTGTCCGCATCCCCA
>CAKUGX010000076.1 GCA_934654765.1 uncultured Collinsella sp.
GCGCTAATCTCCCCGAGCAGAGCCGGAATCTTAGCGCGAACCGTTTCGGCATAACGCATGTTTACCGCTTGCATTCCACTGGGCATATTGCCCAATGCCTCTTGGGAAAAAGCCTCGATACGAGCATTGATCAACCGATCAAAGTATGCCGAAACCGAACCATCGGTGTCTTCAATCTTAGAAAGTGCTTTGGCTTTTATCCCAGCTAGAGAGCTCTTATATGACTGAATGGCCGCTTCAACGCGCTCCCGCTCCAAGGCTATGGCCGTCTCAACGCGCTCCCGCTCCAAGGCCCTGGCTGCCTCAGCGCGCTCCCGCTCCCGATCTTCGCTCCGCTGCGCCCAAACAAACTCATCCAGCTCTCGCGTGGTCATTTTGTTCCACTGTTCCCGCGTGATTCCATATGATGCGCTGAATGAATAGCTCATATCGTTCCCCTGATTGCCGACTTTAATTGACCTATTTCTACTGCCGTCTTGCGCGATTCTGTTGCGCAACATTGGCGAGCGGCAGATTTGTCGATGTTGCGCAACAGAAGGCGCCGGTCAGCGCATATCCTGCTAAATGGAAGAAAGGATGAAAGCGCGCCATGACCGGTTCTTACGAAGAAGTTCGACTCGTCAAGTTTCATACGCCAGCACTGCTCTCCGAGCGCGAGCAGGCTGCGGCACGGCGTCGCTTTTGCACGCTTCTCGTCCCGCCGCAAAAGGGCGGCTTTGGCGGCAACGCCTATGTCCGCCGCGTCCAAAGCGGCGATCGCGCCTTTGAGCTTGCACTTAAAATGCCGCGCCTCGACGCCCAGCCCGAGCAAGAACAGCTCAACCGGGAAACCCTAGAAGAGGAATATCGCACCCTCTCCGTCGTATCCAATCTAAGGGGTTTTCCCGACGTCTACGGTTTTGGCTACACGGCAGACGGAACCCCGGCGCTGCTTATGGAATGGGTTGACGGCGTCTCGCTTCTTGATGCGCGATCTGTCCTGAGCGGCGGAGGTGCAGTCTGCCCCGGCGACATCGTCGCCGCACTGGGGCTGAGCGTGCTCAAGATTATTATGTCCACGCAGTCGCTCGACACGCCCTTCGTCCACCGCGATCTCTCCATGCGCAACATCATGCTGCGCCACGATCGCATTCCGCTACAGGAGCAGGTATCGAGTGGCTACTTTGATATCTGCCTCATCGACATGGGCAGCGCCAAGCTGGTTAAGCCCGACTTTTCCTTTACCGTCGACGTCAACGCCTTTCGCGGCGCCACGCCGGCATACGCGGCGCCCGAAATGCTAGAGCGCTTTAAGGCCGACCCCGGCGCGCGCGACAATCCTGCCGTCGACATCTATGCACTGGGAGGTATCCTCTACGAGCTTTATTGTGGGCACGCGCCCTTTGAGGCAGAGCTCAGGCGCTCTGGAGACCATGCACGCCTTAAGCGTACCGTGCAGCCGCAACCTCTTGCACCGGCAACCCCTCACGAGCAGGGCCTGGTCAACGCGATTATGGCTTGTTTGGCAGCCTCGCAAGACGCACGCCCTTCGGCAAATGAACTCGCGGCGCGCCTTGAGCCTTTCGCCCGCACGGGTGCTCCGCGAAAGCGCCGGCCCGCAGCTGATCGCGGCAGCGCCGCTGTCTTGGTGGACGCCACCACCCCCGCCCGCACGGTTGCAAGCGCGCAGTCCGCGTCTCGGCCAACCCCATCCACCGAGACGGCCCGCAGCGCCGAGTCCATGCGTCGCGCGCGTCTCGCCGTCAAGCGTCAACGTTCGATGGCACTCACGATGGTGATTGCTGCCTTTGTGGTAATAGTGGTTTTACTCGCCCTCGCATCCGCCGGCATGCTTTAGCCGGCGGCAATACCAAGACCAGCTCATAGACCCCCGCATGAAAAAAGCGGTGGCGGACGCAACTCTCGATAAAGCCGCGCCCGCCACCGCTTCACGCATCGCATACAGGCAGCACTAGGAGATCAAAAGCTCAAAGGTATCCGTGATGCTCGTCCCCATGTTCACGGCGCTGTCCCTCGAATCGACCGTGACAGTCAGGTAGTACTTTCCGTTCTTCTTTTTTGGCACACCCGCCACCGTAAGGTCGCAGTCTTCCTCCTCGACGGGAAGCGAAAACTCAAAGCCCTTGTTCCTGACAAACGTTCCGGTGACGTCCGTATAGGTGCGATAGACATCACCATCGGACTGGGAGACGGTTTTTTCGGCGTTATAGGTATCGTGCGCATGCAGTGTGGCGGAAATATCTGCGACCGCTTCGCCGGAATCGCTGATGCTCTTAAAAACGATCACGAGGTCGTTTTTGCTCGCACCGTAGCAAGTATGGCCCCAAGAGCCGTTCGTCTCCTTAAGTGCTCCGCGCCACGTGGTGTTGGCAAAGCTCGTGGGCTTATCGACGTCGAGCTTCGCCGTATTACCCGAGGTCGTGGTGGTCGACGAGGTCGCATTGCCCGTCGTGGAAGAGCCCTCGGCATCGGAGCTGGCGTCCTCGCCGTTCTTGCTTGCGGTCTTGAGCTCCGCCTTAGCATCCTTTAGATCTGCCTTGGTCTGGTCGAGATCGTCTTGCGTCTTTTTGAGCTCGTCCTTGGAAGATTCAAGCTGCTCCTTGAGCTTTTGGATCTGCTCGGTGTTTTGCGGGTGAGCCAAGCCGTAGGAATAGCCCGCCCAGCCGGTTCCAGCACACAAGGCAGCAACGACAATAACACCAGCGGCGATGGCGGGCGCATACGACTTGCCCAGGCGCTTGCGTGCTAGCTTGTACTCGGCCTTGGCCGTCTTGAGGCTCTCGCGGTCCTGCTCGAGCTGCTCTTCCTCGCTGAGCGGCGTGGAATCAAGATCGGCATGGTATGCCGGCTGGGTCTCCACGTCATCGATCGTGGTGCCAAAGTCTGACAAGGGATCGGCTACACGGGTGGCAGCGGGGTCGGGCTCAGGCGCGGTGGGCTCAGGCGCGGCAGAACTCGGCGTCGGCTGCGAATCGGCTAGCGGCGCGCCATCCGTTTTGGGCAATTCCACCGTCGCAGCCGTGGCTGCCTCGCCATCTCGCCACGAAAAGGCCGGACTCTGCGACACGGTCTGGGGTGTGGTGTAGGGGTCTTCGGGGGCCGATGCCGCCGGCGCGGCATCGGCAAGAGGCGATCCGCACTCGGAGCAAAAACTAGCGTCATCGGGCAATAATGCACCGCAATAAGGGCATTCCATGGAGCACAGCCTCTCAAATGTATCGTTTGCAACCATCCTGCAATTTGGTGTGTATGCCCTATAATGTCTCAACAGTTATGTAAAGCGTTGCGCAACATTTTTTGAGTCGACATGCTCAGGCGCAGTCAATTCCTATCATGTTTGCTGTACGTCATCGAAGTTATCTAGGGAGGCGACCATGGCGGCGGAAACACCGTGCTCGGTCCTCTACAACGATATCCGCTCGTTTGGCGGTCTTAAGCATCTCGAGATCGCCCGCATGCTCATTAACGGCAACTCATATGCGGGCAGCGCCTTACTCGACAAATGTTCCACCAACCGCTCGTATCTCACTCGCTACATTGTCCACCGCGAGCCCGATCAGTGTGCGCCGGGTATCTACAACGATTTCACTGTCTCTACGCTTAACCTAGCCGCCGCTATCGGTAACAAACTTGGTGGTGGCGAGTGTGCCTACCAGGAGCTATCCGACCATTACAGCGGCCCTGCAGCTCAAGCGATGATGTCGATTCTCGCCGAGTATGGCCTCGACAATCGCCTCTACGCCAACGCCTTGGGGCGCATTCGCAGCTCCGATGACCATAGCCCCCGCGAAAAGAGCACGCTCTTCCTGATGCTCTTTGTGGCGACGGGTGCACTTGCCGATCCCGCCCAGGGCGTAGCAACCGTTGAGCGTTTTTGCGATAGCAAGACAGGCGGGCACTTTGGCACCACCGAGACCACCGTCGGCCGTGGTTTTTTGAGCAGCTTAGATCAGCCGCGCACCGTCGCCCCCAATCTCGGCTTGCTTAGGACGCACGCCGGAAACAGCGTTGACATGCAGATCCACCCACTCTCACGCGACCCTCGCGGCACTGTAATCGGCTCTTTGCCCAAAACCTCGCCTAGCATTACCGATGTAGGCGCCGACGCATCGCGCGAGCATCTCCGGATTTGGCTCGAAGGCGGACGCTGGTACGCCCAGGGACTTGGATCGACCAACGGCACCGTCCTCGAATCGGGCGCGGGCGACGGTGACATCGTGATTGAGCCGCCGCGCGACCAACGCGAACCCGGCAAGATCTATCCTCCGGTGGAAATCGAAAACAGCGACAGGCTCCATCTGGGCCTCTACACGACATTCCTTGTCATTGTGGACTAGCGCGGGCGGCGATCGAAAAACGGTCGCCGCCCGTCTTTCGTCTTCTACCTTCTGCGTCGTAAACGACAATACTCAGCGGCATACGTCGGCAGTGCGGCTATCATGGTGCTTTACCAATAGCCGCACTGCCGACGCATACGTGCGGCAACCCATGCCAGACAAAGGAACGCCATGGATACTACCGATAGCGCCTATGGCGACAAGCTCATCCGTCTCGACACGTTCGACACCGCCGTGGCAGTCGACCCCAGTGCCGAGGACGACGCCAAGCGCCGGTTTATGACGCTTATTCTTCAGACGGCATACCGCGACGGCGGCAATATCGGGCACGTGCTGCGCGCGACCAACACGAGCGGCGAGGTCTTTGCCGTCAAGCTGCTCAAGGACAACGCCATCCTTTCCGGCCAGACGCCCGATCGCTCTGCCGAGCAAGCGGCTGCGCACCTGGCCAGCACCGCCGCGCTGTTCGAGGAGTACCGTCATCTGTGTACCGTCTCGCACCTGCGCGGATTTCCGCGCGTCTATGGCTACGGATCGTGCGAGGATGACCCGCTCATCCTCATGGAGTGGGTCGAGGGTACCTCGCTCAAGCAGGCGCTGCCCCTGCTTCCGCACGACGCCTCGGGCGGGCTGACCACCCAGATGGTCGCCGCCGTCGGAAACGCCGTGCTACGCGCGCTCTTGATGACCCAAGGCCTCGTGAATCCGGTCGTCCATCGCGACCTGTCGCCTGCCAATATCATGTTCCGCACCACCAGCCGAACGCTCGAGCAGCAGATCGCCGATTGCTCCTTTGACCCCTGCCTCATCGACATGGGCTCCGCGACCATGGCACTCGGCGACGACACGATCACCCGACGTGCCGACATTTGGCGCTTTGCCACACCCGCATATGCCGCGCCCGAGATGCTCACACAGGATATCGAAGGCATCGCGGCCCTTCGCCGCTCGCCCGCGATCGACGTCTATGCGCTTTCGAGCATTCTGTACCAGCTCTACAGCGGTCGTAAGCCGTTCGACATCGAGTCGACGGGTGCCGCGGCAACCGGCTCGTTCTACCTCATAAAGACCAAGACCAAGCCGGCACCGCTCAAGCCGCGCTGCGAGGACGATGAAGCGCTCGTCCAGATCATCATGAAAGGCATCTCGGTCGAACAGGGCGATCGCCCTACCGAGCAGCAGATGCTCGAGGTGCTCTCGGCATACCTCCCCGCTGCAGAATCTGAGGGCCGCGAGGGCGCAGGAGACGAGGCCGCAATTGATATCGATTCTGGCACGCACCTTAAGGTCGACGTCGCCGGCGAGCGCGCGCGAGAGATCCTGGAGCAGGCCCGGCACGATGCCATGACCCGCCGCCACTTTATTATCGGTGGCGTCGTTGCAGCCGTTGCGGGGCTCAGCGTCATTGGGGCGGCGACCCATGGCTTTGGCATCCCCGACTACCTGGACGGCATCCGCGGTTCGCTTGACGACTACACTTGGGATCAGCTGCAGGAGATTTCGCTCAAGATTAAGGCCGCCGAGACCCGTAGCGAGGCACGCGAGGTTGCCAAGCGCTACCACCTGCTCGATGCCGATGGGCATATCCCCTATCAGTGTACCAAGCGCGTGAAACTCACCAACGGGCTGGAGGTCGGCGCGCAGCTTGTGGGCATCCGTCACGATGAGCTTCTGGACGGGACGGGCAAGGCCGGGCTGACGTTTATGTTCGACGCGGGTATTGCCGAGCGCAACGCTGCGGCTGAACCGCCGAGCGCCGGCTGGGCAGATTGCGAGCTGCGGGAATGGCTCGACAGCGACGGCCTTAAGCTGCTGCCCAACGAGTTGCGCGCGCTTATTAAGGCCGTCAAGAAGACCTCGAACAACGTGGGCGTCGCCAGAAGCGCTTCGTGTCTGAGTGAGCTGCCCGCGACGCTCTGGCTGCCCGCCATGGTCGAGCTGTCCGGCGTGCAGCCGCCCGATTCGTTTGCCGAGGACTATCACTACCTGGCAGACATCTACAACGGCGAAGGCAAGGAGTATCAGCTGTTCCACGAGCTTAAGGTGAGCCCATATTCCACCAACTCGACCATGGTGCGCCAGTGGAAGGGCAAGGACACCTGCTGGTGGGAGCGCACGGTGAGTCCCGACACGTCGGAGGAAAAGGGCACGGTCTATATCAACCGTGTCGGCGACGACGGCGACGTGTTTATGTACGCCACGCCCGCGGACAAGCCAAGCAAGCGTACCTGCGTGATCCCTGGGTTCTGCATCTAGAGGCGGAGGGCTGCTGCGACGGGGCTCCCGGCCCCGGCGTTTATCTCAATCTGTAACATCTAAGACCCAAATACCGGCCTAACTGTTACAGATTGAGATGTTGAGCAGGCGGCGGGACGGTCTGTCTCAATCTGTAACAGTAGCTCGGCAAAAACGGGTCTAGTTGTTACAGATTGAGACAAACTCCAACTCCGCGAGACAACGTCTCGACCTGTAACAGTAAGGGGTCAAAAACCTCTCCAGATGTTACAGATTGAGACATTTGAGTTGTTGGCTGATGGTTTGTCTCAATCTGTAACAGTTAAGGTCCAAAAACAGGTCTAGTTGTTACAGATTGAGATGAATGGTTGGACGGTCCGCTGCCCCGGCAGCTGGCCCCTTCTGTAACGAAATGTCATACATTTCTATCCCCACTGGACACCCCCAGGGGGTATGGGTGTATAGTATCGGCAGGTTAACATTTCCGACGCTACGTCACAGAAAGGAGAAGCCATGGCTCAAGATAAGTTCGACGTGGGCGGCATGACGTGCGCCGCCTGCCAGGCGCACGTTGACCGTGCCGTCAGCAAGCTCGACGGCGTCCAAAGCGTCGCGGTCAACCTGCTCGCCGGCTCCATGCTGGTCGACTACGACCCCGCGCGGGTCACCCCCGACGACATCTGCACCGCCGTCGACCGCGCGGGTTACTCGGCATCGCCCGTCAGCGCGGGCACCGAGGCCACCCCAGGCGGCAGCGCGCAGGCCAGGTCCGGCGCCACCCATATGGAGTCGCCCACCAAAAAGCTGGAGGTCGCCGCCTCCGCCATGCGCACCCGACTCATCGTCTCAATCATCTTCCTCATCCCGTTGTTCTACATAGGCATGGGGCACATGCTCGGCTGGCCGCTGCCCGGCATCTTCACCGACCATACGCACAGTATGACGCTCGCGCTCACCGAGCTCGTCCTGCTCATCCCCATCGTCTACGTCAACGACGCGTACTTTATCAACGGCTTCAAATCGCTCGTGCACGGCGCGCCCACCATGGATGCGCTCATCGCGGTCGGCGCCACCGCATCCATCGCCTGGTCGCTCTACGCCATGTTTATCATGGCCGACCAGCTGGCCGCCGGACAGGTCCACGAGGCCATGATGACGGGCATGGACAACCTGTATTTTGAGAGCGCCGGCACGATCCTGTCGCTCGTCACCGTGGGCAAGTACCTCGAGACGCGCAGCAAGTCTAAGACCGGCGGTGCGATCGAGGCGCTCATCGACTTGGCACCCAAGACTGCGACCGTCGTTGCCGACGACGGCACCGAAACCACCGTCGACGTCGACAGTATCCTTCCCGGCCAGGTCCTGCGCGTACGCCCCGGAGAGTCCATCCCCGTCGATGGCGTGGTGCTCGAGGGCAGCTCGGCCGTGGACGAGAGTGCGCTCACCGGCGAGTCCATCCCCGTGGAAAAGACCGCCAGCGACACCGTCAGCGCCGCCACCGTCAACCGTACCGGTTCGTTTACCTTCCGCGCCACGCGTGTGGGCGCCGACACGTCGCTCGCCAAGATTATCCAGCTCGTCGAGGACGCCAACGCCACCAAGGCGCCCATCGCCCGCATGGCCGACAAGGTCGCCGGCGTGTTCGTGCCCGTGGTGTTCGCAATCTCTGCCGTAACTTTTGTGGCATGGATGGTTTTGACCGGAAGCGTCAACGAAGCGCTCACCTCCGCCGTCGCCGTGCTGGTGATCAGCTGCCCGTGCGCGCTGGGTCTGGCCACGCCCGTCGCCATTATGGTCGGCACCGGCAAGGGCGCCGAGATGGGCATTCTGTTCAAGAGCGCCGAGGCGCTGGAGAACCTGCGCAACGTGGGCACCGTGGTGCTCGATAAGACGGGCACCGTCACCTGCGGCAAGCCGGCCGCGACCGATATCGTGGTGGCGACGCGCGCCGACGGCTCGCCCGCCATGAGCGAAAAGGCGCTGCTCAAGCTGGCCGCCGCGCTGGAGCGCTCGAGCGAGCACCCGCTGGCCGAGGCGATTATGGCCGAGTGCGAAGCGCGCGGAATTGTCGCGCGCATGGTCGAGGACTTTGCCGCCGTGCCCGGACGAGGCGTTACGGCACGCGAGGGGCAGAATGTCATCGCAGCCGGCAACGTGCGCCTGATGGACGAGTTGGGCGTTACCGTGCCCGCGGGTCTTGCCGAGCAATATGCCGCCGAAGGCAAGACGCCGCTGTTCTTTGCCAAGAACGGCGAGCTTGTCGGCACCATCGCCGTGGCTGACGAGGTCAAAGAAACGAGTGCCGAGGCCATCGCCGCGCTCCGCAAGCTCGGCATCGACGTGCGCATGCTCACCGGCGACAACCGCGTGACGGCCGAGGCCATCGCCCGCCGCGTGGGGCTGAGCAGCGAACAGGTCATCGCCGACGTCCTCCCCGCCGACAAGGAGCGCCACGTGCGCGAACTGCAGGATACGGGCAGCAAGGTCGCCATGGTGGGCGACGGCATCAACGACTCCCCCGCCCTGGCGCGCGCCGACGTGGGCCTTGCCATCGGCACCGGCGCCGACATCGCCAAAGAGGGGGCAGATGTGGTGCTCATGCGCAGTGACCTTATGGATGTCGCCCGTGCCATCGAGCTATCGCGTGCCACGATCCGCAATATCAAACAGGATCTGTTCTGGGCGTTGTTCTACAACGGCATCGGCATTCCGCTGGCGGCAGGCGTGTTCTTCCCCCTCACCGGTTGGCAACTC
>CAKUGX010000077.1 GCA_934654765.1 uncultured Collinsella sp.
AGCTCGCCGGCAACGTGGCCTCACTCAATCCCAATATTGGCAGTCTTAACTACGATGTCAACCTCAATGACACCGAGAATTGCCTCCATTCTGAGAAGATCCAGTCCATGCCCGAAGAAAATGGTTTCGCCGAGTACACCGACGGCAAGTTCGATGTCGCCAAAACCTATGGCGAAAGCCTCGCCGATTCCGGCGTTCACCAGTGGTCCCGCTATGTCCAGGGCCGCAACTATTTTGGTAGCCCGCTGACCAAAGGCACAGATTACGACATTATCACAGTTAAGAGCGATGATTATCCTGACCAAAAGGGAGCCATGGTCAGCGAAATCCAGCCCCTGTTCTTCAAACCTGGCAAGTCTGGTTGGAGCACTTTCGAGTTGATTCGCGCCTTCGGCAACCGCGGCGAGAACGTCCCCGGCCTCAACGCGAACACTGATGGTGTTTATTGCATTGGCAGTGAGCGTAACACCGAGATCAATCTCTTCCAGATTCGCAACGGCCTCGATCCCCAGGTGGCAACCATCCAGTGGGAGATGCTCTCGCGCGCCGAGTTCTCCGTTGCCATACCGCTGTACTCCGCTCTGATGACTGAGGTTAGCCCGTACTTCAGCGATCAGACTGTCTCCTTCGATCACTGCGACGAAGCGGACATCGTAAACAACGAGGAACCCGAGAATTCCATCAACTACGTCCTCATGGACATTAGCTCCCTCTGCTTCGAGAACCGCGCCACCCTTGCCACCGGCGTCCGTGCCTACCTCGACGCGCTCCAGAATGAGCTCATCGAGCAGAACAAGGAAGTTGACGCCGCTATGCTAGCCGAGACGACCACCGAGGGCCGAACCGCCCTGGCCAACAAGGCCGGCAAGGCTGCTACCGAGAACACCTACAAGAAGTGCAAGGCCCTGCTCCAGGAGATGCGCGCCTATCAGAAGGCCGGAAACTTTGACGAACCCTTCACCCCGAGTGATCTGAACACCGAGACCAACGGCCTCAAGGAGTCCATCACCTACGCCCAGGACGCTCGCCACCGATCCGGTCACCCCGGATCAGCCTGGTACCCCCGAGCAGCCTGGCACTCCTGAGCAGCCCGGTACCCCGGATCAGCCCAGCAAGCCTGAGCAGCCCGCTAAGCCCGAGCAGCCCGCCACCAAGCCCGAGAAGCCTGGTAAGTCGGATACCACGACCACGGTAACCACCAACAAGACGAACACCAAGGGCGGCCTGCCCACCACCGGTGATCGTTTTGATGGCCGCATGGTGGCAGCATTCGCCGTCGCTGGCGTTGCCGTCATCTCCGCAGGCGGTTATATCCTCTATCGCCGCAACAAGGAGTAATCCCACACTGGTGCGGGCGGGATGGCACGGTTCGTCCCGCCCGCTTTTTGACCGGCGGGCGGGAAACATCGCTGAAATCTTTTCAAAAAAGATTTCCCCGCACACACTTTGCTGTGCTATAGTGCAGCGCAACAGCAACTAGGTGCGACCGCGCCACGGCATCACGAAAGGAGCCACCAACATGAAGAACACGATGAAGTCTCTCAACAACTGGTGGTGGCGTGATGCGAATACGATCGGTCGACAGTGAGTCCCTCACGCCTGTTTTTGCGCTCTAGGTGATGGAAGGCCTCCGGTTTCGACCGGGGGCCTTTTTCTATCTCGAGCCCGATCGCATTCGCATCACGCGCCTCCGCTTTTCTCCTGCACTCCCCTTCCGAAAGGATTTTCACCATGTCTCAGAACACCACCGCCACCCAGCCCCGCACCGTCCAGGCCGCCGACCGCGGCAAACTTGACGTCCGCGCCCTCGTCCTGCTCGCCATCCTGCTTGCCGCCGGCTTCATCCTCAACTTCACCGTCGGTAAGGCCATCTCGGGCATCTCGGGCGGCATGATCAGCCCCGAGTTCATCATCTCGGCCTTCTGCCTCACCATCCTGGTCGTGCGCCCCAACATCGGTCAGGCGCTCGTCATCGGCCTCATTTCGGCCGCCGTAATCCAGATCACCACCACCTCGCCGTTCATCGATTTTGCCGCCGAGGGCATCGCCGCCATGCTCATGGCCGCCATCGTCAACGCCGCCGGCAAGAAGGGCCAGGTTAAGCCCGCTGTCGCTATTGTCGCCACCTTCGTGACCACCTTTGTCTCGGGCGTTATCTTCATGGTCATTAAGATGGCTATGCTCGGCGTGGTGGGCGAGCTCGCTGCCGCCATGCTGCCCGTCGTCGCCATGACCGCCGTCTTTAACGCCATCCTGGTCGGTGCCCTCTACCTGCCCATCCAGAAGGCCCTTAAGCTCAACTAGCCCCCAGCGGCCTCGCCGCCAAAGACTGTCCCAAACAACTAGCTTTTGGGGACGTTCTTAAACAACTAGTCATTCAAGAACGTCCCCAATGACTACCTTCTCCCGAAGGTATAGGCACCGCTTTATCAAAATTCACTCCGAAAGGAATCCATCATGAACACCAACACCCAGGCTCGCACCGTCTCCGCCACCGCCTCCAACAAGGGCATCCTCGATATCTCTTCGCTCGTCTTACTCGCCATCCTGCTTGCCGCCGGCTTTATCCTCAACATGACCGTCGGCAACGCTCTTGCCGCAACGGGCATTAAGCCGCAGTTCATCATTGCCGTCTATGCTCTGGCCATCGCACTCACGCAGGCAAGCTTTGCCCAGGCAGCCATCTTTGGCATCCTGTCGGCCGCCGTCATCCAGATCACCACGTCAATCCCCGGCCTCAACTTTGTTACCGAGCTCGCCGGTGCACTGACCATGGCGGCGCTCGTTAAGACCAACATCGGTGGCGAGAAGCTCAACCCCTTTATCGCCGGCCTGCTCACCACCCTGGTCTCGGGTGCCCTCTTCGCCGTCCTGGGCACCGTCATCATGGGTGCCGCGCTGCCCACGGCACTCGCCAAGGTGCCCATCGTGCTCGGCACTGCCGTCTTCAACGCCGTCGTGGTCCAGGCCCTCTTCTTCCCCCTGCGCAAGGTGCTCAACAAATAGCCTGATATGATGGACGGGGCCGCGCGCTGGCGGCCCCGTCCCCAAAGACTGTCCCAAACAGCTAGCTTTTGGGGACGTTCTTAGACGATTAGTCATTTAAGAACGTCCCCAATGACTATGAAAGGTATCCATGAAAACGATCATCAACGTCGACGATGTCTCGTTCTCCTATGGTGCGCAGACCGAGCAGGCGCTTAAGCACATCTCGCTCGATGTGAACAAGGGAGACTTTATCGGCATTATCGGGCCCTCGGGCGCCGGCAAGTCTACGCTTGCTGCCTGCCTGTCGGGTGCCGTGCCCCACCACTACACCGGCACGTTCTTTGGGTCCGTCATGGTTGACGGCCGTGACACCTGCGAAGTCTCGCTCACCGACGTGTCGCAGATCGTCGGCAGCGTGCTGCAGGACATCGACACGCAGATGGTCGCCTCGGTCGTCGAGGACGAAATGCTCTTTGGCCTGGAGAACTTTGGCGTCCCCCACGATCAGATCGAGCAGCGTGTAAGCGAGACACTCGAGACGGTCGGCATCAGCGACCTGCGCGACCGCGAAATCGCCACCCTCTCGGGCGGGCAGAAGCAAAAGGTGGCCATCGCCGCCATCCTCGCCATGCGCCCCCGCGTACTGGTGCTCGATGAGCCCACCGCAGCACTCGACCCCGCCAGCTCCACGCTGGTCTTCGAGACCCTGCGCGAGGCAAACCGCGCACTCGACATCACCATCGTCGTCGTTGAGCAAAAGGTCGCCCTGCTCTCGGAGTACTGCAACCGCGTGCTCGTGCTCAACCATGGCGAAATCGCGCTACAGGGCGAGCCGCACGAGGTCTTCGCGCACACCGATGAGCTTCGCACCATTGGCGTCGACTGCCCCCGCGTCACACGCATCTTCAATAGCCTGGAGGCCGATGGTCTGGCAAGCGGCACCCCTTGCTTGGATGTCGACGAGGCCGAGCGCCTGATTTCGGGCATCGTCGACCCCGCGCACGCGGCCAGCGAAGCCCAGGCTCCCGCGGGCTCCCCGCACGCCCCGTCGTTGCGCCCTCATGCCAAGGACGCCGAACCCGTGCTCACCTTCGACCATGTTGAGTTTGCCTATCCCAACGGCGGTGCCGCCGTCCACGACCTCAACCTGACCCTCTACCCCGGCGAGCTCGTGGGCATTGTCGGCCAAAACGGCGCCGGCAAGACCACGCTCACCAAGCTGCTCACGGGCCTGCTTAAGCCCGCCTCGGGCAGCGTGCGCGTCACGGGCCTTGACACCGCCGCGGTTCCCACGAGTCGCATTGCCCGCGAGGTCGCAACGCTCTTCCAAAACCCCGACCGCCAGATCTGCAAGGACACCGTGCTCGACGAGGTCGCTTTTGGCCTGGAGCTTGCCGGCATCGACCGCGCCGAAGCCTTGCGCCGTGCCCAGCTCGTCATCGACCGCTTTGGCCTGCCCGCCGACGAGGCTCCCTTCTCGCTTTCGCGCGGCCAGCGACAAATGGTGGCGCTCGCCTCCGTCGTAGTGGTTGAGCCCAAGATTGTAGTGCTCGACGAGCCCACGAGCGGCCTTGACTACCGCGAGTGCATGACCGTCATGGAAACGGTGCGCACCATGGCCGAACGCGGCTGTGCCGTGATTATGGTCTGCCACGATATGGAAGTCGTTTCCGACTTTGCCGAGCGCATCGTTGTGATGGCCGACGGCCGCATCCTCGACCGCGGACGCACACACGAGCTGTTCTCGAATATTGAGCTCATGCTGCGTGCCTACGTGGAGCCGCCCCAGGTCATTGAGCTCTCGCGCCGTTTGGCATCCTCCGTCTCTCCCGCTTTTGCGCAGGTGAGCGAGGTCACCGATATCGTTCGCATTACCAAGGAGATGGTCCGTCGTGGTTAACGTCATCGACTACATGCCGGGCGACACACTGCTGCACCGCCTGAACCCCGTCGTCAAGCTGGGCCTCGCTGCCTCCATCATCATAGGCATCTTCTTGTCCGACACCTATGTGGCGCTGCTGGGCTTTTTGGCACTCACCCTTGCGTTGGGCGCCTACGCCGGCGTCGTCGATCGCCTGTTCTCGCTGCTCAAGCTGCTGATTCCGCTCGCACTTATCATGTTGTTGCTCCAGCTGGCCTTTATGCGCGATGGCAACGTGATATGGGGCTTTATCACCGACACGGGGCTCATCACCGGATCAAAGGCCTGCCTGCGCCTGCTGGGTGTGGCATTGCCACTCATCCTCATGCTCATGGTGACCAAGCTCAACGACCTTGCCAACGCCTGCGTCGAGGTGCTGCACGTGCCGTATCGCTATGCCTTTACCTTTACCACGGCACTGCGCTTTGTGCCGGTGTTTGGCCAGGAGATGAACGCCATCATGGAGGCGCAGACCGCACGCGGCGTCGAGTATGACACCAAGAACCCCATCAAGAAGCTCAAGCTCATGCTGCCGTTGTGCGTACCGCTGCTTATCTCGAGCGTGGGCAAGACCGACGCCACCGCGCTTGCCGCCGAGCAGCGCGGCTTCTACCTGCGCACGCGCGCCAGCTCGTACAAGCGCTATCCCATCAAGGGTCTGGATATCGCCGTGCTCGCCATCAGCGTCGCCCTCATCATCCTGGGATTCCTGTTCTAGCAATCGCCAGCGGCAACCGGTACATGCAAAAGGCCTCGGCTCGCGCCAAACGAGCCGAGGCCTTTACTGTTTCCCCAGATAATACCTACCAAAATAAACCTGTCCCTTTTTGGCAGGTTGAGGGCTATTGGCGGTAGGGGGCGCCGCTGCGAATGATGGACTCGCGCACCAGGACGTCCATGGCGTCGAGGGTAATCTCGGGCATCTCGCGGTATTTCTGCAGCACCGAAAGCTCCGTGCAGGCCAGAATGACGCGATCGCAGCCGCTGCGGGCAAACTCCCACATCACGCGGTCGAACTTATCCATATCGGGCTCGCGTCCGGCCTTCACATCGTCGTAGATAAGCGACATCACATCGACCTGACGCTTCTCGCTGGGATAGACGACCTCGACGCCCGCCGCCTCACATTCGCGCCCATAGACGCCCGCGCCCACAGTTCCGTCGGTGCCCATGATGCCGATCTTGCGCACCGGCTCGGCCGGCATGCTCAGGTTAGGATCGAACTCGCACTCCCCCATCACCGCGCCCGCTAGGGCATAGCGCACCGACTCGCGCGGCATGTGGATAATCGGCACCTTCGTAAACGACTGAATCTGATCGTAAAAGTAGTGTGACGTGTTGCAGGGAATGGCGATATGCGCGCAGCCCAGCGACTCGAGCGCCTGGGCGCACTCCTTCATAGTCGCCAGCAGCTCGGCATGCTCACCGGTCTTGATGGCCAGCGTGCGGTCGGGCATGGTCGACTTGGAAAGAACCGCCATGTCGATATGCTCCTGGTCGCACGTAGCCGCCGTATGGCGCACCACCTGGTCGTAGTAATACGACGTGGCCTCGGCGCCCATGCCGCCGATAACTCCCAGCTTTTCCATCGCCGCCTCCTTGGTGACGCCCGCGCAATTGCGCGTATCATACCCGCGCCCGCCCGATGTAAACCGGACGGGCGCCGCACTCATCTACTTGTAATACGTCTTGAACAGCTTAAAGTGGCGCAGTTTGGTGTGCCACATGCGCAGCCAGCGGTTAAAGACAAAGTCGCCCTTCATAAACGAGGGGTCGGCGCCCTTACCCTCCTTGGCCAGGCGATGTACCTTCGCGCGCAACTCGGGATCCTTGACGTACTTGTCGACGACACCCATGGGAACGACCATCCACAGCGCCTCGTCCTGCGCCGTCACAAACTCCGGCTCAAACGGGCGGTTGAACACATACTCATCCACCACATACTTGGCAACGTTAAAGCCGCTGTTGGTTACGTAGTAGTTGCTGCGGCCCTGGCGGGTGTTGAAGTCGAAGAACTTAAACGAGCCATCGCGCTCGTCGTACTTGACGTCAAAGTTGGAATAACCAACAAAGTTCAGGTCCTCGAGCAGCTTGCGCACGCCGCCCATGAGCTCGTCATTGGGCTCAGTGATGATACAGGCATGGTTGCCAACGCCATGGGGCTGATGCTCCTCGAGCAGTACGTGGCCCAGGCACATCATGCGCACTTTGCCGTTACGGTCGGAATAGCTGGTGAGCACGCGCATGTACTCGTCGTTGCCGGGCACGCGGTCCTGCAAGATTAGGTCGTCGGTGTAGCCGCTGGCATAGGAGTCACGGATAACCTGCTCCAGCTCGGCGCGATCGGCAATCTCATAAGCCTTCTTCTGGCCTTCAAACTCATGCTGCCACCACATGATGCCGTCGGACGGCTTCAGGATCATCGGGAAGGGGAAGTCAATCTGGTCGAGCACCTCGGCCGGCGCCTCGCCTTGCGCGTTGAGCATCTGCGCAGTAAAGGTAAAGGTATGCGGGTACGGCACGCCATGCTTCTCGCACAGCTCGTAGAAGATCTCCTTCTTCTGGCACTGCTCGAGCATGCTGTAAGGTGCGTAGGGCGCGACGATGTTATCCGCCAGCTCATCGGCATCCTTTGCCTGAGCCACCAGGGCAACATAGTTATCGCCGCAGCCCATCAGGACAATCGTCTTATCGGCATGCGCCTGGGCAATGCCATTGACGATTTTGAGCATCACGGGCATGGTATCGATGTCGACGTTGGGCGTGTAGTCGATAATCTGGCTTCGATACGCAGGGCCCGTCTGGTACTTGCCAAAGACCAGACTCTTGACCTGATACTCCTCGTAGAAAGCGCGCGCCACCGAATAGGCGTTGATGTCGCCACCAAGCAGCACGGGAATGAACTCGCGCTCTGTAAATTGCAATGCCATGGAAACTTCCTATCATGAACTGCCCGCACAACGGGCGGTCTTAGTGCAACCGATTCATTCTAGCGTGCCAAACCGCCAGTACCCAAAGTTCCACCGTATCTATGGCAATCGGAGGGGCAAACTCGGCGCAAAGACGGCACTCACCGCTGTACGACAACGGGCAATGAACCTACCGTTGTTGTAGGATTCAACATATTGTCAATCTCATAAGCGAAAGGCGCACGCGTGCCCCAAGAACATCTGACCGACAACCCCATCCTTGTCGCTGCAAAACGCGAGCTAGCGGAACGTACTCAGACGACCGCTCCCCTACGCACCGCCAGCAACGCCTACGAAGGACCCGCCCGCATCGTCTCGATTAACACGTCGGCGCACAAAGGCACACGCAAGTCGCCCGTCTCCGATGAGCACGATACCGTCATTGAACAGTTTGGTCTCGCTTCCGATGCGCACGCCGGGCACTGGCACCGCCAAGTCTCGTTTTTGGCCGCAGAATCAATCCAGACGGCACAGCATCGCGGGCTCGATGTGCACGAAGGCGACTTTGGGGAGAATTTCACCACACAAGGTATCAACTTGCTTTCGCTCCCCTTGGGCACACAGCTCAAGATCGGCAACGACGTTCTGGTCGAGATCAGCCAGATCGGCAAGGTCTGCCACACCCGCTGTGCTATCTACTATCTCGCCGGTGATTGCATCTTTCCCCACGAGGGCATTTTCGGTGTGGTGCTTCGAGGCGGAGAGGTGCATGTCGGAGACGATATCCAAACGGTCAAGCTCGGCGACGGCACCTGTTCCTTCACCCCAGCCGAGGCGCTCGAAGAAGTTGAGCAGGCTCGCCGCGAGGGAACCCTATAGGTGCAAAACACCATGTTGGAGTTGCCCTTAAGGCGTGAATCTGCAATCAAAGCGAGTTCCGTAACGTTAAAGTTGAACTCTATGGTTTCTCAACAATTCACTATAACTGCAGGTCAAAGCCAAAGCCTCAAGTTCAACTTGACCCTTTGAAACCTTTAAGGTTCAAGTTGAGGTCGAAAGCAGTAGTAGAATACCGTTCGAACCATAACCTACGATTGATTGCAGAGGGATTGGATGCAGCATTCGAATCATCGCGTCGCAGCGCTCATCGCGTCGAAGCCGGCTCGTATTATCACGAGCGCCGCACTCGCTGTCGCACTGACTGCCACGCCGATGCTCTCCCCCGTTGCGGCGTATGCCGCCTCGCAGGCAACGCAGGATCAGCTTTCCGCCGCGCAGCAAAAAATCGAAGCCGCCACGAGCGCCTACAACGATGCCCGCACCAAACTCGACGACCTGCAAAAGCAGATCGACTCCAACGAGGCGAGCATCGAAGAAATCGAGGCTAAGCTTCCCGAGCAGCAGGCCAAGGCAAGCTCCGCCATGCGCGATCTGTACAAGTACCAGAAAGGCACCAATCCCATCGTGAGCTTCCTGGTCAACGCGCAGAGCTTGGGCG
>CAKUGX010000078.1 GCA_934654765.1 uncultured Collinsella sp.
TGACGAACTCACTCCGGCACTTGCCCAGGTGGAGCCGCTGCTCAAGTCGAGCAAGACCGCCATTGACGCCCTGACGTCCAACCTCGTTGAGGTTGAGGCCGTCGTTCGCGACATTTCCGAGGTCACGGGCAGCATGGCCGAGGCCAGCAATGCTGTGTCGAGCGTGACCGACTCTGCTGCCGGTGCTGTGCAGAAACTCTTTAATAAGGTGAAGGCTCCCGCGGCCAACGCCGAGCGCAAGCTTTCCGCTGCTGCCGAAGAAGCCGAGCAGTCGACCGAGCGCGTCCTGATTGGCGAAGCCGGGGACGAGGTCGCCGCGGGTGACGATGGTGCACAAAAGCCTGCCGCTAAAGCAGCCCAGTATTACACTTACACGCCCGCCGAGACCTCTGAGGAGTCCTGCGATGAGTAGCGAAGCAACCTGCCCTATCACGCTGACCGTTGCCGGTGACCCGCGTCTCGCTCGCCTTGTGCGCATGACGGCAGCCAACGTTGGTGCCCTGTGCTCTATGTCTGTCGATCGCATTGAGGACATCCGCATGGCTGCCGAGGAGGCTTTCATTTTTGGTTGCACCGCGGTCGACTGCGACGACATCACCATCAAATTCGATGTCGATGAGACCCACGTTGGCATGACTATTACCTTTGGCGATCAGGCTACGGTCGATGAAGACGACCAGGCTGCGGTGTATGCCGAGCTCATCCTTGCGAGCGTTTGCGACTCCTACGAAAAGACTGCGGCGCCCCTGACGCTTTCCCTCGACCTCAAGGCGGATATTTAATATGACCGAACGTTCCCGTAGCGGCAAGACCGCTTGGGACAAGGAGAAAACCCGCGAGCTGTTTCGTCGCTACAAGGAGACCGGTGATCCGGACGCCCGCGAGCAGCTCGTCATGTCCCATATGAACCTGGTAAGGTTTCTTGCCAACAAATTTAAGAATCGCGGCGAGCCGCTCGACGACCTCATGCAGGTCGGCTATCTGGGTTTGCTCAAGGCTATCGACCGTTTTGACCCCGAGCGCGGACTCGAGTTCACGACGTTTGCGACACCCACTATCTTGGGCGAGATCAAACGCCATTTCCGCGACAAGGGCTGGAGCGTGCGCGTACCGCGTCGCCTGCAGGAGCTTTCTGCCAAGGTCAACCAGGCTACCGACAAGCTCACCAACGAGCTACAGCGTTCGCCCAAGGTTGAGGAAATCGCCGATTACCTGGGCGTGACCGTCGATGAGGTCCTCGAGGCTATGGAATCGTCTTCGGCCTATACCTCGGTGCCCATCGAGGCTCCTGGTGCGTCTGATTCCGACGATGCCCCCTCGATTCTCGATCGCTACGCCGACGACGACAATGAGCTCGACTTTACCGATGACCGCTTGGTGATCGAGGAAGCCATCCGTGATTTCTCGCCGCGCGAGCGCGAGGTTATCGAGCTGCGCTTTGTAAAGGGCATGACCCAGATCGAGATCGCCAAGAAGCTAGGTATATCGCAGGTCCAGGTTTCGCGCCTGCTGCGCCGCACGCTTAAGAAGATTCAGGACAAGATCGACCCCGACGGAGTGATGATTCGTTCATGAGTGAACACCCCCAACAAACCGATCGCGTGCTGCGCGACACCCGCATTCTGACGCTGCGCATTTGGGCTGTTGTCGGCTGCATTGTCATCGCCGTTGTCATCTTTAACCTTATGGGCATCCTGGCACCGGTTATCGAGTTTCTTGCCGTCGGCTCCATCATTGCTTTTGTGATGTCCCCGATCACCAACTGGCTCGAGCACCATGGCGTGAATCGCGGCATCGGTTCGCTTATCGCGCTTATTGTTGTCGTTGCCGTGTCGCCGATTCTGTTCGGTCAGATCATGGAAGTGCTGAGCCGCCTGCCCGAGCAGCTTCGTGTTGCGGGCGGCGATCTCAATGAGATGATCTCGCATGCCAAGACGCTCAACAACACGCCGCTCAAGGAGTATTTGGACGATAATCTTTCGTCGCTTGTCACCGTGGCATCGAAGTACGTGTCTCAGATCGCTGCCGAGCTTGGCCGCGGTGTGTTCCCGCTCATCACCAATACGGCCTCGCAGCTGTTCGTGATCTTCCTGGGTCTGGTGCTCGCGTACTGGATGGCCTGCGACTACCCTCGCATGCACCACGAGATTTGCACCATCATCGGTCAGGAGAAGGAGACCTCGTACCGCTTTATGGTCGCCATCCTTTCTCGCTCTGTCGGCGGCTACATGCGCGGTATGGTCGTGACGTCCATCTGCGGTGGTTTCCTTGCCTTTATCGGTTTTATGATCATCGGCCATCCGTATGCGGCGCTCATGGCTATCTTTACCGGCATCATGCATTTGGTTCCTGTCGTCGGTCCATGGGTGAGCGCAGCAATCGCCACAGTGCTTGGTTTCATGTTCAGCCCCATGTTGGCGTTATGGACGCTCATCGTGACGATGGTCGCGCAAAACGTCACCGATAACGTGATTTCGCCTAAGGTCATGCAGAGCTCGGTGCAGGTGCATCCCATCATGAGCCTCACGGCGCTCGTTATTGGCTCGGCGCTCATGGGCCCCATCGGCATGATTATTGCCATCCCGCTTTGTGCGGCCCTCAAGGGCATCTTCGTGTACTACTTCGAGAATGAGACCGGCCGTCAGCTTGTGGCCTATGACGGCGCCGTGTTTAAGGGCACACCGTACCGCGATGCCGATGGCAACCCGGTCGCTGCCTACGACGCGCTCGGCGACGACACCTTCATCTACGAGTCCGAGCTCATCGGTAATGAGACCGCGCCCGAGGCTAAAGCTATGCCCAAGCCCGAGCTCGATAATCCTTGGATCAAGCTTTCGGACCTGCAGCCCGATGCGACGGGTTTCTTCAAAAACCCCTTCGCCAAAGACGATGATTCCAATTCGGACGACGATACCAAAACAGGTATCGACGGCTCCATGGACGATTCGGATTCTAAATAGGCCCTATTAACGTTTCTTGAAGTTGTAAATGACAATAAACACGAGCAAAGCGATTGATAAGGGGCCGGCTACATAGAAAAAGAGAACGTCAATTGCGCGTAGAGTGTAATAAGCCTTATCGCCGGACATTACTGCATACAATACGTAGCCAAATGCTGGTTGGTTTGCGTACCAGCAGGAGAAGGCCAAGAGCGCTAAAAGTGCTAGTACCAGAAGTGCATTCAGGACAAATCGTTTACTTTTCATCGATCGCTCCTTCCGGGTGACTCTTATATGTAATTCTACAGCAGTCCTTTTTCAAAGGATCGCACAGTACTGAATAACGTGCACTTTCGCTGGAGGGTCGCTGTTTGGCGACCCTCTTTTTTGCACTGGGGCGGTGGGATGGTAATATCGTTACGTTTGAACTGTTTCGATGTGAAACCGAGGAGATTCCCTCTATGAGTGCTGACTACCCGTCAATGACTACGGCCGAGATCCGCTCTAAGTTCCTCAACTTCTTTGAGGAGCGCGGTCTTAAGCTCTATCCTTCTTCGTCCCTCGTCCCCGACGATCCTTCGCTGCTGCTTGCCAACGCCGGCATGAACCAGTTTAAGGAGTACTACCAGGGCAAGAAGACCATGAAGGAGATCGGCGCGATCTCCTGCCAGAAGTGCGTCCGCACCAACGATATCGACTGCATCGGCGAGGACGGCCGTCACCTGTCCTTCTTCGAGATGCTCGGTGACTTCTCCTTTGGCGGCGTCTCCAAGCAGCAGGCCTGCGCTTGGGCCTTTGAACTCATCACCAAGGAGTTCAAGCTGCCGCTCGACCGCCTGTACTTCACCGTCTTTACCGAGGATGACGAGACTCACGACGTGTGGCGCTCCTTGGGCGTTGCCGAGGACCACATCTCCCGTCTGGGCGAGGACGACAACTTCTGGGCCGCTGGCCCCACCGGCCCCTGCGGTCCGTGCTCCGAGATCTACTTTGACATGGGCGAGGAGGTCGGCTGCGGTAAGCCCGACTGTAAGCCCGGCTGCGACTGCGACCGCTTCCTGGAGTTCTGGAACCTCGTGTTCACCCAGTACGACCGCCAGGAGGACGGCTCCATGCCGGAGCTGCCGCACCGCAACCTCGATACGGGCATGGGTCTGGAGCGCATGGCCGCTATCATGCAGCACAAGACCGCCAACTACGACGGCGATCTGATGCAGCATCTCGTCAAGCTGGGCGAGGAGATCAGCGGCAAGACCTATGTCGCCGACGATTACTCCGGCGCCAGCCGCTCCCTGCGTATCATCGCCGACCACTCCCGCGCCGTCGACTTCATGATCTCGGACGGCATCCTGCCCGGTAACGAGGGTCGAGAGTACGTCCTGCGCCGCCTGCTCCGTCGCGCCGTGTTCCACGGCCGCCTGCTGGGTATCGAGGGTGCCTTCCTGACCAAGTTCATCGACGAGGTCAACGCTCAGATGGGCGAGGCCTATCCCGAGCTGCTCAAGAACGTCGCACTTGTTAAGGGCATCGTTGCCTCCGAGGAGGAGCGCTTCTCCACGACGCTCGACAACGGCCGCGTCTACCTGGACGAGGCCCTGACAGCGCTTTCCGAGGGCGCTGTCCTTCCGGGCGATGTTGCCTTTAAGCTTCACGATACCTTTGGTTTCCCCATCGACCTGACCGTCGAGATCGCCGGCACCGCTGGTCACGACGTTGACATGGACGGCTTTACCGCCTGCATGGAGGACCAGAAGGCCCGCGCCCGCGCCAACGCCAAGGGCGATGCCTGGGGCAGTTTCAACGACGTGTGGGTCGAGCTTTCCGACAAGGTTGCCGCGACCGAGTTCGACGGCTATGACAACGACGTCATCGAGGGCGCCAAGGTTGTCGCCATCGTGCGCAACGGTGAGTCCGTCGAGTCCGCTGCCGCCGGGGAGGACGTCGAGGTCGTGCTCGACCGCACCCCGTTCTATGCCGAGATGGGCGGCCAGCAGGGCGACGCCGGCGAGCTTTCCGCCGAGGGCGTTGTGCTGACCGTTGCCGACACCAAGAACCACAACGGCCTGTATGCCCACGTCGCGCATGTCGTCGAGGGCACGCTGACCGTCGGTGCTGCCGTGACTGCCGCGCTCGACGCCGAGCGCCGTGGCTTCCTGCGCCGCAACCACACCGCTACGCACCTGCTCGATGCCGCGCTTAAGCAGGTCCTGGGCGAGCATGTCTCCCAGGCCGGCTCGCTGGTGACGCCCGAGCACCTGCGCTTTGACTTCACGCACTTCGAGGCCCTGTCTTCCGAGCAGCTCAAGGCTGTCGAGGATCTGGTCAACCAGCAGATCTTTGCTTCCAAGCCGGTCGTGACCCGCGTCATGGGCATCGACGAGGCCAAGGCCGCCGGTGCTGTCGCCCTGTTTGGCGAGAAGTACGGCGACGTCGTCCGCGTTGTCTCCGTGGGCGCCGAGGACCAGCCGTTCTCCCGCGAGCTCTGCGGTGGTACGCATGCCGCCAACACCGCCGAGATCGGTCTGTTCAAGATCATTTCCGAGTCCTCCACGGGCTCGAACGTTCGCCGTATCGAAGCCGTGACCTCCAAGGGTGCGCTCGACTACATGGCCGACCGCCTGGCGCTCGTCGACGCCGCTGCCGCTGCGCTCAAGTGCCGCGTCGACGAGGTCCCCGCCCGCGTGGAGAACCTGCAGGCCGAGCTGCGCGAGACTTCCAACAAGCTCAAGAAGGCTCTGACCGGTGGCTCTTCCGATGCCATCTCCAGCGCCATCGATGGCGCTGTCGAGCTCGACGGCTACAAGCTTGTTGTCGCTGAGCTTCAGGGTCTCGAGGCCGCTGACCTGCGTAACGTGTGGGACACCGTGCACCAGAAGGTTGCTGGCCCCGTCGCCTGCGTCGTCGCCAGCGTGACCGAGAAGGGCACCCCGGCCCTGCTCGCCGCCGGCTCCGACGATGCCGTCAAGGCCGGTTTCCACGCCGGTAACGTGATCAAGCAGATTGCGGGCCTGGTCGACGGTCGCGGCGGCGGTCGTCCCAACATGGCCCAGGCCGGTGGCAAGAACGCCGCCGGTATCGCCGATGCCCTCGCGGCCGCCAAGACCGCGCTCGGCGCCTAAGAACCTAAGTAGTCGCTGTGGTCGCGCTCGCATTGGACATAGGGGAGACCAGGATTGGCATTGCCGTCTCGAGCCGTGATGGCAAGATGGCGATGCCCGTCAAGGTGCTCCCGGCTGCCGAGGTCACCGGTATGGCCAAGACGTTTCGCTACCTGGTCGAGGACTATGAGCCCGACATTCTGGTAAGCGGACGTCCCCTGACCATGGCCGGTGAGCCCGGCCCCCAGGCCGAGCGCGTCGCCGCCGTGGCGCAAAAGATTGCCGACGAGCTCGATCTTCCGCTGGAGTTTGAGGACGAGCGTCTGTCCTCGCAAGAGGCCAAGCGCATCCTGCGCGAGCAGGGACTCAACGAAAAGCAGATGAGGGGCAAGATTGACATGATCGCCGCCAGCCTGTTTTTGCAGACGTGGCTCGATCGTAAAAACGAGGAGGTTCAGCATGCCTAGCGCTTCCGACCCGCGCCAGCCGAATCGCCAGGGGCAGCCCGTGTCGCGCCCTGTCCAGGCAGGCCAGCGCCCGGTGCAGCCGACACAGCGTCCGGCTCAGCCTGTTGCAAGTCCGGCGCAGCCCTCCTCGCATGCGGCCCGCCCCGCCCGGCGAACGACTCAGCAGCCAACTGCTCGTACGGCGCAGCCCACTGGCGGCACTCGTTTTAAGCAGCAGGCTCCTACGCTACGCGCGCAGGTACCTCAATCGCAATCTCATACGCATCGCGCCCATGGCTCGCACGGTGTGGCTCCCGCGACGCGTTCGAGCTACAACGCGCATGCCCGCCGCGGTGCTCAAAAGAAAAGCTCCCCGATGCCCATGATTATCGGCGTCGTGGTGGCCGTGCTCGCGCTCGTCGCGATCGTCTTCTTTGTCGTACCTGCCGTCAAAGGCTTTTTTACCGGTGGGGATACGAAGGTCACGGCTGGTCAGCAGGTCACCATTACGATTCCCGATGGCGCCTCGGGTGATACGATCGCCTCGATTCTCTCCGAGAATCATATCGTCGAGAACCCCAAGGATTACTACGCGGCGGTCAAAAAGCTCAACGCCGATATGTCGCTCAAGCCCGGCACCTACTCGTTTACCACGCTCATGGATGCGACGAAGGTCGTCCAGCAGCTCATGGAGGGTCCCAATGCCGGATCCAATACGCTTACGATTCCAGAGGGCTTGACCGTTGACCAGGTAGCTGACCGTGTGGCACAGGCTTATGACAGCATTTCTAAGGAAGACTTCCTTAACCAGGCCAAGGCCTCCTACTACGTAAATGACTATGGCTTCCTGAAAGATGCCGCGAACGATTCGCTTGAGGGTTTCCTGTTCCCTAAGACGTATTCGTTGGGCGATTCGCCCACGGCAGATGATGTGATTCGCGCCATGCTCGACCAGTTTAAGGCCGAGTACAAGTCGCTCGACTTTGCCGGCTGTGAGGCCAAGATCAAGGAGCGCTACGGCGTGGAGATGTTGGACTACGACATCGTCAACCTTGCCTCCATCGTCGAGCGCGAGGGTCTCAACGCCGATCAGCGCGCGCATGTGGCATCGGTGTTCTATAACCGCTTGGCGGGCAAGCTCGATGGCCTGCGTTATCTCAACAGCGATGCGACCATGATGTATGTCACTGGCGGCGAGGTTACCGCCGACGACCTGCAGAGCGATAGCCCCTACAACACCTACAAGCACGAGGGCCTTCCGCCCACGCCCATCTGCTCTCCGTCACTCGAGGCGCTCAAGGCCACGCTTGAGCCGACAGACTCCGATGACCTGTATTTCTACATTACGCAGGACGAGGAGTATTTCTCGCAGACCTACGAAGAGCACCAACAGTCTTGGAATTGATCATGAGGATTTTTAGCCCCAAACGATATGTTGCCTCTGTCGACCGCATCGACCTCGATACCCTGTGGGCCGACGGCAAGCGAGCCATTTTGCTCGACCGTGATAACACTCTGGTTCCGCGCGATACCGAGCAGGTTCCCGCCGCGGTTTCCGCTTGGCTCAAAGCCGCCCATGCCAAGGGCTTTAAGCTGTGCATGGTGTCCAACAACTGGCATCGCGATCAGGTCATGAGCTCTGCGCGCGAGTTGGGACTCGAGGCCATCAGCCACGCCATGAAGCCCGCCCCGTTTGCCCTGAAGGCGGGGCTTAAGCGTCTGGGCGCCACGGCCGACGTGGCCGTACTGATCGGCGATCAGCTTTACACGGACGTGTGGAGCGGCAACTTTGCCGGCATTGACACTATTCTGGTCAAGCCGCAGGCAACCCAGGACCTGTGGTACACGCAGATCTTCCGTATCTTTGAGCGCCGGGCCCTGCGCGACCTTCCCTGCGAGGAATAGGTTTCGCCATGTCTCAGCACATTAAACACGGCTGCGACCATATCTTCTTTATCGGCTTTTTGGGCGCGGGCAAGTCGACGCTTGCGCGCAACGTGGGCACTATGTTCAAGCGTCGATTCATCGATACCGATCGTTTGGTTGTGCGTCGATGCGGCAAGTCGGTGACCGAGATATTTGAGACCGAGGGCGAGGATCGTTTTCGCGAGCTCGAGACCTCGGCACTCCGTTCGCTTCAAAGCGAGCGCAGCCTGCTGGTATCGTGCGGGGGTGGCATCGTCGAGACGCCGGTGAACATTGAGCTGATGCACGAGATGGGTACATGCGTGTACCTCGAAGGTGACTTTGAGGACTCGTTGCGCCAGATTCGTCGCTCCGATACCCGGCCCGATTTCCGTTCGCCCGAGCACGCGGCGCGCCTTTTTGAGCACCGTCGTCCGCTGTATCGCCAAGCCGCCGACATTACCCTTGATATTCGCAACAAGTCCTTCGAGGACGTTTCCTACGTTTGTGCCGAGATGCTTTTGGAGCGTGGACTGCTATGATTCGTCGTCAACTTATCAATTTCCAAAACCGTAGCGTCGATGTCCGCGTCGGATTGGGCGCGTTCGAGGAGCTGTCGCGCATGTTTGCCTCGGCTGTGGGCAAGCCTAAGCGCGCGATGGTGGTTTGGGGCGACGCCACATCCGAGCGTTTTGGCGAGGTTGTTGAGCATGCGCTGGTCGACGCCGGTTTTGCCGTGTCGCAGCTCAGCCTCGAGGTTTCGCCTGCCGGTGCTACGCTGGCCGATGCCGATGTCGTTTTTGGTGCTCTGTCGGCAAACGGCATTACCTGCGATGACCTCGTCGTTGCCGTCGGTGACGCGGCGACCTGTTCGGTCGTTTGCTGGTGCGCCAACC
>CAKUGX010000079.1 GCA_934654765.1 uncultured Collinsella sp.
GTCGGGGTTGGTCTCCCAGCGAACCAAAATGACTTTATGCCCCTCGGCGGAACGTGCAACGGCGTCATCGCTCGAGAACACGACCTCGCCCAAGGCGGCACCGGGGCTGGCGTTCAGACCGCTGGCCAGCGCCTCGTACTTCTTGGAGGCGTCGAACTGCGGGTGCAGGAGCTGGTCGAGCTGTGCGGGGTCGATGCGGCTCACGGCCTCCTCACGGGTGATCAGGCCCTCCTCGACCATCTCGATGGCGATACGCAGGGCGGCGGTAGCGGTGCGCTTGCCCACGCGAGTCTGGAGCATCCAGAGCTTACCCTGCTCGATGGTGAACTCGATATCGCACATATCGCGATAGTGATCCTCGAGCGTCAGGAACACGCGCTCGAGCTCCTCACCTGCAGACTCGAGGCCCGGGGTGGTCTTGAGGTCGGCGATGGGCTCGGTGTTGCGGATGCCGGCGACAACGTCCTCGCCCTGGGCGTTGACCAAAAAGTCGCCATAGAACTCCTTGGTGCCGTCGGCCGGGTTGCGCGTAAAGGCGACGCCGGTCGCAGAGGTCTCGCCCTTGTTGCCAAAGGCCATGGCCTGGACGTTGACGGCGGTACCGAGCTCGTCAGAGATGCCGTGCTGTTTACGGTAAATGCAGGCGCGCTCATTCATCCAGCTGCCAAAGACGGCCTGGATGGCAAGGCGCAACTGGAGCTCCGGGTCGTGCGGGAAGACAGGCTTGCCGTCAACAACCTCGAGCTCGGGGTACAGGGCGGCATCAACGTTCTCGGAGAAGATGCCCTTGAAGGTCTCGACGAGCTCCTGCAGGTCCTCGGCCGAAAGCTCGGAATCGACGCGAACGCCGGCGACCAAGCGTGCCTGGGTCAGAGCGTTCTCGAACAGGTCGGCGTCGACACCCATAACGACGTTGGAGAACATCTGGATAAAGCGGCGGTAGCTATCCCAGGCAAAACGCGGGTTTTGCGTCTGGGCGATAAGGCCCTGAACGGAATCGTCATTGAGGCCCAGGTTGAGGACTGTGTCCATCATGCCGGGCATGGAGAACGGAGCGCCCGAGCGAACCGATACGAGCAGCGGATCGGAGGCATCGCCGAGCTTTTTGCCGCAGCGGGCCTCGAGGTCGGCCTCGGCGGCAACGATCTCATCGAGTGCGCCTTCGGGCCAGACGTTGCCGGCACCGGAGTACTCGACACAGGTCTGGCAGGTAATGGTAAAGCCACCAGGAACCGGCAGACCGATGCGGCTCATCTCGGCAAGGTTTGCGCCTTTGCCGCCAAGCGCGAAGTTCATGGACTTGTCGCCCTCAGTGACACAGGTGCCCTGGGCGTCGGTTCCAAAACGGTAAACCCTCTTGCAATCGCTCACGATACTTCCCCTTCCATGCGCTTACGCGCACGCCCGTGGTAACGAATCGACCCGCCGGATGCGGGCCGTGAGGGAACTATACGGCGGGTTTTGGACAGGCTTGAGCAGAGGGTGCGCGGTTTGGTAAACGTGCTAAAACCGGCGGTAAACGGTAGGTAAAGGTGGTTACCTTATGAAGATACCACTACAAGGAAAATGCAGGTAGGATGCGATGTTTTTGCTAAATCGCTTTACCATTTATCAGCATTATTTCCAAGTATTCTCTTTGGGTAGCTAAAAGAGCCCCGTCCCAAATTAGCTACCCAAACAACCTTGTCCCAAGTGAGCTACTTTTGTTGAGCGCGGCGGGCGGCACGGCGGGCTCTTGCCTCTTGAATCTCTTCGAGGTGAGCAATGATCTCGGCAGCGCTTTCCTCGATGGCTTTGCCGTCAGTACGCACTACAAAGCAGCCCAGGCGTTTCATGAGCGCGCGGGCTTCCGCAAGCTCACTACGCACGCTCTCGGGCTCGGCATAGGAGCCGGCAACGGCACGGGCGTAGTCATCGCCCAAGCGGCTATCGCGAATTTCGGAAATCACATCGACGGTCGAAATCAGGCCGAACAGGTGCATCGGGTCGACCTCGTAAATCGACTTGGGCGGCTCCATGCCATGCGCCAGTGGGACATTGGCGACCTTGTAGCCCTGATAGGCTAAATACATCGACAGCGGCGTCTTGGATGTACGCGACACACCCAGCAGCACGATATCGGCACCCGACAGATCGTCGCAACCACGACCGTCATCGTGCTCAACGAAATACTCCATGGCCTCGATACGATGGAAATAGCGGTCATCGGTCTTGTGAATCACGCCAGCAACGCCCTTGGGCGGCACACCGATGAGCGACGACAGCACGGCAAGCGTCGGGCCGATCAGGTCGACCGAACGGATATGCAGCATACCCAGGTAATCGAGCACGCGGGCGCGAAGCGCCGGATCGACAATGGTGTGGAACACGGCGATATCGCGATGATCCGCATCCACACGCGGACCGACAAACGACTCCACCTGCTCCACCGAGGTCACCTTGGGCAGACGCAATACGCGAAAAGCCCCTTCATCAAATTGCCCGGACGCCGCAAGCACCACCTCACAAGCGGTATCACCGAGCGAGTCGGAGATAACGATAACGGTGGGACGAGCGGTGACCGGGCAATCCATGCGGGGCTCCTTTTGCGCTTATGCGCAGGCTGGCTTACTTTTTGCGGGCAAGCTCACCGATGTTGGCGATGCCGGAGAAAACGGCCTCGAAGCGGTTGAGCAGCTTAAGGCGATTATCGCGAAGCTGCTCGTCCTTGTCCATGACCATGACCTCATCGAAGAAACGGTCGATGGGCGCGCGCAGGGCGGCGAGGGCGGCAAATGCGGCCGGGTAGTCCTCGGCAGCAAGGGCGGCATCGACAGCGGTCTGAGCAGCCTCGGAGGCGTCGGCGAGCGCAAGCTCGACCTCGCCCATCAGGCTGCGGTCATACTCCGCACCCAGCTCGGGCTTGGAGATGTGCGCGGCACGGGCATAGGCGGTAGCCAGGTTGTCAAAGGTCTCGGCATCATTCTTGCGGGCCTCGTCGAGGGCGGCGCAGCGGGCGAAGAAGACGGACGGGGCGATAATATGCACCGCGGAGACGGCGGCAACGGTATCGGCCGGAATCTTCTCATCGCGGGCCATGCTCACCAGACGGCCGTGGAAGAAGTCGCGAACCTGCTGGGCGACCTCGGCGGCGTCAAAGGCAATGCCCTGCTCGGTATAGAGCTCAAGGGCGAAGTCGATGAGCGACGTGGGGTCAATCGGCAGACGATCACGCAGGATGTTGATGATGCCGATGGCGGCACGACGCAGCGCGTACGGGTCGGAAGAGCCGGTCGGGGGCTCGCCGATGGCGAAAATACCGGCGATGGTATCGAGCTTGTCGGCGCAGGCCACGATGCAGCCAGCGGTGCCCTCGGGCAGCTCGTCACCGGCAAAGCGGGGACGGTAGTGATCGCGGATGGCGTGAGCGACCTCGTCGTTCTCCCCCATCGCGGTTGCGTAGTAACCGCCCATCACGCCCTGCTGGCTCGTGAACTCGACGACGGCGTTGGACACCAGGTCGGCCTTGCACAGGTGCGCGGCGCGAGCGGCGTCGGCAGCCAGGTGAGCACCCAGGTGGGCCTCACGGGCAATCGCAAGCGCAAGCTGCTCAATACGCTCGGACTTGGCGAGCACGCTGCCGAGCTTCTCCTGGAAGGCAACCTTGGCCAGACGCTCACGGAACTCGTCGAGGGAAATCTTCAGGTCCTCCTCGTAGAAGAACTTAGCGTCATCCAGGCGGGCGCGCACGACGCGCTCGTTGCCGTCGATCACGCGCTCGGCGTTCTCGGGCTTGCTGTTCGAGACGACCACGAACTCACGCGTCAGCTTGCCCTCGCCGTCATAGATCGGGAAGTAGCGCTGGTTGGTGAGCATGGACTCGCAGATGATCTCGTGCGGGACCTTGAGGAACTCCTCGTCGAAGGTACCGACGAGCACCGTCGGCCACTCGCAGAGGTTGATGACCTCCTCAAAGACCTTCTTGGGCGTATCGACGTGGCAGCCGGGACGGGCAGCCTCGACCTCGGCGATACCGGCGAGGATGGCCTCGCGACGGCGCTCGGCGGAAAGCACGCCGGCGTCCTCGAGCACCTGCTCGTAGACGGCGGGGCTGGCGACCACATGGTCACCGGGGCCCAGGACGCGATGACCGCGCGTGGTGTTGCCGCTCGTCACATCGGCAAACGACACGGGCACGACGTCCTCGCCCAGAAGGCAGCAGATCCAGCGGACCGGACGCACGAACGTGGCGTGCTCGTGACCCCAGCGCTGAGAGCGGTAGTTGGGCCACTGCAGGCCGGCGATGGTCTTCTCGCACAGGGCCGTCAGGATCGGGGTGGCCGGAGCAGAAGGAATGTTCTTCTCGGCAAAGACGTACTCGCGACCGTCGGTGTCCTCGCGGCGCACCAGGTCCTCGGCAGCCACACCGCACTTGCGGGCAAAGCCCTGGGCGGCCTTGGTGGCGTTGCCGTCGGCGTCGAAGGCGATGTTAGCCGCGGGGCCACGCTTGACCTCGTGGACCTCATCGGTCGCAGTGGCGACATCGGCAACGAGCGCGGCAAGACGACGCGGGCTCGAGATCACGCGGACCTCGCCGTGGGCCAGACCGGCCTCGTCGAGACCCTTGGCAATCATGGTACCGAGCTGCTTGACGGCATTGTTCAGCGGCGCGGAGGGCATTTCCTCCGTACCGATCTCAAACAGGAAATCCTTAGCGTCTGCCATGGCTTACGCCACCTCGCCTTCCTGGTCGGCATTCTCGTTGATTCCGGCGACCTCGGCCATATAGGCCTCGCAGCACGCCTTGGCGACGGCGCGGACGCGCAGGATGTAGTTCGCGCGCTCGACCGCGGACAGCGCACCGCGAGCATCGAGCAGGTTGAAGGCATGGCTGCACTTCATGACGCAGTCATATGCCGGCAGCGGAAGCTTGCGCTCCAGGCAGGAGTGGCATTCGGCCTCGTAGTCATCAAACTTCTGACGCATCATCTCGACGTTGGCGACCTCAAAGTTGTAGGCGCTGAACTCGCGCTCGTTCTCGAGGAACACATCGCCGTAGGTCATGGGCGTACCGTCGGGCAGGTAGCTCCACACCAGGTCGTAGACGGAGTTGACGCCCTGGGCGTACATGGCGATACGCTCGAGGCCGTAGGTGATCTCGACGGGCACGGGGTCGACCTCGATACCGCCCACCTGCTGGAAGTACGTAAACTGCGTGACCTCCATGCCGTTGAGCCAGACCTCCCAGCCAAGACCCCAAGCGCCCAGGGTCGGGCTCTCCCAGTCATCCTCGACAAAACGGACGTCATGGTCGTTGGGGTCCAGGCCGATGGCGGCCAGCGAACCCAGGTAGAGCTCCTGGGCATTGACCGGCGAGGGCTTGATGAGCACCTGGAACTGATAGTAGTGCTGCATGCGGTTGGGGTTCTCGCCGTAGCGGCCGTCGGCAGGACGGCGGCAGGGCTGCGCATAGCAGGTGCGCCACTCGGCGGGACCGAGCGAGCGCAGCGTGGTCGCGGTATGGAAGGTACCGGCACCGACCTCGGAGTCATAGGGCTGCATAATGACGCAGCCCTGCTCGCCCCAGTACTGCTGGAGGCGCAGGATGATGTCTTGGAAGGAAAGCGATGAAGCGTTCATGCCTCTAATATCCCCTCGTCGAAACGATTACACGGTTAGGTACTGTACTATAGCGGTTTTTAGTCGATAGCGCCGATGCGGTTGAGCGGCCAGTAACGCGCAAGCGCCACAGCGATCAAATCAGAGCGATCGACGGGACCAAAGTAGCGTGAGTCGGCAGAGTTCTCTCGATTGTCGCCCATCACCCACACACAGTCATCGGGGACGGTGTAGGGAAAGCTCACCTGGGCGGCGGGCGCTTGGACCGAAAGCGGCCAGCTCATGCCGGTCGTATAGTCCTCATCGAGCGCCTGGCCGTCGACGACGGCCTTGCCGTCCTGAAGGTCGACCGTCTGACCGGCCGTGGCGATGACGCGCTTTACCAGCACGTCATGCTCGGACGTGGCATCGGGGTTGTGGAACACCACGATATCACCCTGTTTGACGGGCTGACCGAGCTCGAGGCTCACCTTTTGTGCCAGGATCTGGTCGCCAATCTCGATCGTGTCCTCCATGGAGCCGGTGGGCACCACAAAGGGCTCGACCACAAAGGTGCGGATCAGGAAGGTGGCCACGAGCGCGATTGCGATGACCGCGATCCACTCAAAGGCGCCCCTCAACGCGGAATGCTGCGATGGAACCATTCTCACTCCTCGCTCTGCGAATACGAAGCGTCCAGAATCTCCTGCGCGTATGCGCGCTCCTGGGGCGTAAGCCGCGCCGTCTCGATCAGGTCGGGACGCCAGCGGCAGGTGCGCTCGATTGAATTCTTACGGCGCCAGGCGTCAACCTTGGCATGGTCACCGCTCACGAGCACCGGCGGCACGCCCTCGCCGTTGAATTCGGCAGGGCGGGTGTACTGCGCATACTCGAGCAGGCCTCCGTCTTCGGCGGTCGAGAACGACTCGTCGACGTTGCTCATCTCGTCACCAAGGGCGCCGGGAATTAGGCGTACGACGGCATCGGCAACGACCATAGCGGGAAGCTCGCCGCCTGTGAGCACGTAATCGCCGATCGACAGGCGCTCGTCGGCATACGCATAGGCACGCTCGTCGACACCTTCGTAACGGCTGCACACAAACAGCAGGCGCTCGCTTTTGAGCAGGCGCTCGGCCACATGCTGTGTAAAGGGCTCGCCACAGGGGGTAAAAAACACCACGGTGGGCTTAGGACCCTCGGAGCTAATAGCCTCGATGGCCTCGGCAATAGGCTCGACCTTCATGAGCATGCCCTGCCCGCCGCCGTACGGCTCGTCATCGACGGTACGATGGCGGTCGTGCGTCCAGTCGCGCAGGTTATACGCCTTAAAATCAAAAAGGCCGGCCTTGCGGGCGCGGCCCAAAATCGATGTGGACATGACGGGCTCAAACATCTCGGGAAAGACCGAAAGGGTCTCAATCAGCATGCTGTCCTCCCTACTTGTCCATATCGATCAAGCCGTCCATAACGTGGACGGAAATTGCTCCTGTGTCGGGAAGATCGAGCACAACCTGCTCGATCACGGGAATCAGTACCTCGCCGTACCGATCACCCTCGACAACCCAAACATCGTTAGCGGGCGTCGACATGATCTCGACGATCGTGCCGAGTGAACCGAAGCGCTCGTCGACCACCTCGCGACCCATCAGGTCGGTATAGGCGGCGTCGAGTGAATCGAGCTCAAAATCGTCACGATTTGCCAACACATAGCATCCCGTGATGCCCTCGGCGGCCGTCAAGTCGTCAATGCCCTCAAACGAGACCAGATCGCCATCGCCCGTATCGGTGACGGACACGACCGTGCAAAAGCGGTCGCGCTTGAGCGCCGGCGGCGTCAGGGCGACACGCATACCCGGCTCTAATACAGAAGGAAGCCCCCGCAGCGGCTGCGCGAGGACCTCCCCCTTCCTTCCGTGCGGCTTGACCACACGGGCGATGTTTTTGTACTGGGACCTCAAGGTCCTAGCCCAGAACCTCTACCTCGACAGCAGTGTCGAGGCGAGCGGCCAGTGCACGGGCGAGCGTGCGAATGGCCTTGATGGTACGGCCACGACGGCCGATGACCTTAGCGACGTCATCCTCGGCGACAGAAACCTCGATCGTAGAGGCGTCGTCACCATCGATGACCTCAAGGCTCACGGAATCCGGGTCGTCGACGATCTGAACAACGAGATATTCGACGAGATCGGCGATGCGATCTGAGAGCATTGCCTCACCCTCGAGCTGTGCAGCGTCAACCTCAGGCACGATTTACTCCTCGGCGCCCTCAGCGGCCTCAGCGGCAGCCTTAGCGGCCTCGGCCTCTTTGGCGAGCTGCTTCTTGGACTTCTTGACGACGGTCTCGGTCTTCTCGCCCTCGTTGGCGGCCTTGACCAGAGCGGCGACGGCGTCGGTGAGCTGAGCGCCCTTGGACTGCCAGTCGGCGATCTTCTCGAGGTCGAGGTTGATGGTCTTGGGGGCGGTCATCGGGTTGTAGCGGCCAACCTCCTCGATGATACGACCGTCACGCGGGGCGCGGGAATCGGCGACGACGACACGGTAGTACGGACGCTTCTTAGCGCCGTGACGAGCAAGGCGAATCTTGACTGCCAAAGGAAACTCCTCCAACCAAGCAGCTTTAGGCTGCAACTACAAACAAACAGTTGAACATAATACGCCATCGACGCGGGCAGGTGAAGTCCGTGAGACCAACTTCTTCGGTGTAGTCGAGGGCAAATCCATATCTTAGACAAGAATTCGGGATTTGCAAGCACATACACGCACCCCACATGAGCTGCGCGGTATACTCATGACATGGAAAGACGCGAACATACATACGGTTATGAGGATGCCATGGGCGTCACACCGCCTCCCTGGACGGGTTCGGCGGTGGGCCTCATGGACCTCGATGCGTTTTTTGCGAGCGTGGAGATGCTCGATCATCCCGAATGGCGCGGAAAGCCGCTCATCGTGGGCGGAGATGCCGATTCGCGTGGCGTCGTGTCCACGTGTTCGTATGAGGCACGTCGCTTTGGCGTGCGCTCTGCCATGGCCTCGGCCGAGGCGCGGCGCTTGTGCCCACAAGCCATTTGGACGCACGGGCACTTTGATCGCTACCGCGAGGTGAGCGCGCAGGTCATGGCGATTCTTGCCGAGGAGACGCCGCGCGTTGAGCGCGTATCCATCGACGAAGCCTTTATCGATATCACACCGGGTCGCTTTGCGCCCGAGGACCCACTGCTGGTTGCACGGCGTATAAGCGACCGTGTGGCAGCGCTGGGAGTGACGTGCTCCATTGGCGTGGGCTGCAACAAGACGGTCGCAAAGATCGCAAGCGAGCGTGACAAGCCGTTTGGATTGACGATTGTGCGTCCCGGGACGGAACAGCGCTTTTTGGCCGCGCTACCAGTGTCTGCCATGAGCGGCATCGGGCGCTCGGCCGAGGAACGACTGCGCCGCATGCGCATCTACACCCTCGGCGAGCTATCACGTGCACCGGAATCCACCTTGGCCTCTATTTTTGGCGTCAACGGCGGACGCATGCGCCAGCGTGCGCTGGGACTCGAAATCTCCGAAGTCACAAGTCTCGATGAAGAGCGTGAGGTTAAATCGGTGAGCAATGAGCGCACCTTT
>CAKUGX010000080.1 GCA_934654765.1 uncultured Collinsella sp.
GCGCAGCAGGTTCTCGAGCGAACGGTCGGGCTGGAAGTAGTTCAGCAGCTCGGGCTTGCCGGGCGAGGTAACGATGATGGCGTCGTCGACCTCCTCGGGGTCGAGTGCCTCCTCGACGACATACTGGATGACCGGCTTGTCGAGAACCGGCAGCATCTCTTTGGGCGTGCACTTGGTGCCAGGCAGAAAACGCGTGCCAAGACCGGCGGCGGGGATGATTGCCTTCATGTTATTCAAAGATCCTTTCGCAGGCGCAAAAGCGCCCCGTGCGTGCGGCACACAGCCGCAGACCAAATTGCGATACCCAAGCATCTTACCGCTGGAACTATATGTCGCTACAAGGCAGAGACAATTCTTCAGCAGGTCAACGCAAATTATTGCTCGAATGGTGCAATTTTATTGCCCAACGACAGGGCACCCGATACGATGCAAATCACAGAACATGGCAGTTAGAGCAACCGATGCCGAGGGACCGAAAAACAAAAAAGACGGGGCTCGCAATGCGAACCCCGTCTGCAAAGAAATCTGGCGAGAAAGCCTGATTACTTGAGGGTGACAGCAGCGCCAGCAGCCTCGAGCTTCTCCTTGGCAGCCTCGGCGTCCTCCTTCTTGGCACCCTCGAGAACAGCCTTGGGAGCGCCCTCGACGACCTCCTTGGCCTCCTTCAGGCCAAGGTTGGTGAGCTCACGGACGGCCTTGATGACCTGGATCTTGTTGTCGCCGAAGCCCTCGAGCACGACGTCAAACTCGGTCTTCTCCTCGGCCTCAGCAGCGCCAGCAGCGGGAGCGGCGACAACAGCGGCAGGAGCAGCGGCGGAAACGCCGAAGGTGTCCTCGATAGCCTTGACGAGCTCGGAAGCCTCGAGAAGGGTCATTTCCTTAAGAGCATCGATGATCTCATCGGTGGTAAGCTTAGCCATTTCTAAGTCCTTTCGGTTTCCGTGTCTGTGCACGGAGATCAGTTAAAACACGGCGCGAATGCGCCAGGGGTGCGGCGTTGCCGCCGCGGGTGAAAACAGCGACTAGGCTGCCTTCTGCTCGGAGACCTGCTGGATCGAACGAGCGAGACCAGAGGAAACGCCGTTGACGCAGACAGCGATGTCGCGAGCGAAACCGGAGATGAGACCGGCGATCTGGCCGAGAAGCTGATCCTTGGTGGGCAGCTCGGCGATAGCCTTAACATCATCAGCGGAAACGGCCTTGCCGTCGGAGATACCGCCCTTGATCTCAAGGACGCCCTTGGACTTAGCAGAGAAGTCCTTAAGGGCCTTAGCGGCCTCGACCGGCTCGGTCTCGTAGAACACATAAGCGACGGGGCCGGCGAGGATCTCGTCGATCTCGGGCTGCTCCTGGTTCTTGAGAGCGATCTTGACCAGATTGTTCTTATAGACCTTCATCTCGGCGCCGCACTCGCGAAGCTGATGACGCAGCTCCTGAGCCTGCTTAACCGTCAGACCGTTGTAGTTGACGACGAACAGACCGGCGTTCTCGGCGATACGGGACTCGATCTCTGCAACCTTGTCGATTTTGTACTGCTGGGGCATGAATTACACCTCCTCGAATTCTTTCCGGGCACGGTCCGCCACAAGGACGTGACGGGGGCATGTCCAAAAAGAAAGCCCCCACGCTGCATGAGCGACGGGGGCGAGAAGACATATCTACTCGACCACCTCGGCTGGCGGGATGTCCCATTAAGCTCGCGGGTAAGACCCGTTTGCGCCGGCTGTCTCTGGCAGCGGATTCGTGCGTGAACCGAAAGTATTATGGCGGGGACCCCGGCGTCGGTCAACGGAAATCCGGGCTGCACACAATTCCACCATTCCGGCCGCGCCGCCGAAGGCCGGGCGCAAGGTTTTCGCTCGGTCAGGTCCTGGGCTCGCTCGGAAAGCACATTAAGTGCTTTCCGGCTCGTGCGGAATCTACGAAAACCTTGCGCCCGGCCTTCGGCGGCGCGTGCCTGCGTTGACTTTGGGCAGCCCGGTTTTCCGTTGGCCGACGCCCCCACTCATAAGCCTTAAGTCGGTGGGCTGATGGGTTTGGGCCCGTTGGGCTACAAGGTTGAAATGAAGGTGGACAGGCGATTTAGGCCTTCGTCCAGATCTTGGTCGGAGACGCAGTAGCTTAGGCGGATGTGGCCTTCGGTGCCGAAGCAGTCGCCCGGGACTAGGGCTACGTTTGCCTCTTTAATGGCTTTGATGCAGAAATCCTCGCTTGTTATGCCGTACTGTTTGATGCTGGGGAAAGTGTAGAAGGCTCCTGCGGGTTCTACTACGTCGAGGCCCATGGCGTCTAAGGCTGCGAGTACGCGCTCACGGCGGGCTCGGTAGACTTCGAGCATGGGGGTTGGGTCGACGGTCAGGGCTCGGGCTGCGGCGTCCATTTCGAAGGAGACGGCGCTCGATACTAGGTATTGGTGAGCCTTGGCGATCTCGGCGATGACGGGTGCCGCTGCTGCGAGCCAACCCAGGCGCCAGCCGGTCATAGCCCAGGGCTTGGAGAAGCTCTCGATGACGACCGTCTGCTCACGCAGCTCTGAGTGCCGCTGGGCAAAGCGCTCGTAGCCATCCACATAAACCAGGCGGTTGTATACGTCGTCGCAGACCACGTAGATGCCCGCCTGCTCCGCCACGTGCGCCACGGCGTCGAGCGAAGCCGCGTTGAGAATGCAGCCCGTGGGATTGTTGGGCGAGCAGATGACGATGGCCTTGGTCGCCGGCGTCACGCAAGCACGAAGCGCATCCTCGTCAATCTGGAATTGCGCGGGCTCCGTATCCAAAAAGACTGCTTTGGCGTGGTTGGCCACGACGATGCTCTCGTACAGGCCAAAGGCAGGCGTGGGGATAATGACCTCGTCGCCGGGGTTGAGCATAGCCATGAATGTTGCCGACAGGGCCTCGGTCGCGCCGTCGGTTAGGATGACCTCGTCGGCCGAAAACGTAAGGCCCGCGTCCCCCATGTAGGCAGATAACGCCTCACGCAGGGCGGGGCGACCGTTGTTGGGCGGATAGTGCGTGTCACCGCGGTCCAGTGCGGCGGTCACCTCGGCACCAATCACATCGGGCGTGGGAAAATCGGGCTCGCCAAGCGCAAGCGCGATGCACCCCGGGTGCTGGGCGGCGAGCGCGTTGATCCGGCGGATACCGGAGGGCTTGAGCGTGGCAAGCGAGGTATTCATGGGCAGTCGCATGGCGTTCCTTTCGTAAGGGTTGCACTAGGATAGCGCGGCAGGGCGCCGCCAGACGGTGTAACCTAAACGGAAACGGACTGGAAAGGAGATGGCATGGAGGCGACTGCGCGCGGCGATCAGCCCAAAACGCTGCAGGACATTGCATATATCAGTATTCCCAACAGCGCCGATCTTGAGTTTTTGCTCTGGGACCTTCAGGATGCCATCGCGGCGTATGCCCGGCTTTCCGGTACTTCGCTCCCCCGCCCGGTCGATCTGGGAACGGATGATGGCGTCAGCGCTGTGGACGGCATCGTATTCGCCGTTGAGGATGCGCTCGATAACGAGGAGATGGCCGTCGTTGAACAGGCGCTTGATTGCCTTAAGGGCGTGGAAACTCGCATCTATGTCATCGTTCAAGCTGCCTACGGAAGCGCTGAACAGGCGCACGTTGCAGTTGGCCGCCTGCGCGAAGCATGCGAGCATCGAGGGCTGTCGTGGTGTGGCGGCGTCACTGTCTGCACCGGCGCCGGCGTCGCAGTGCTTCGCCGATCCCCGCGTATGGGCCTCTTGCGCCGACCGTTTTCGGAAGCCATAGACAAGCTCGTGGGCGCCGTGCGCATGGGGTGCTCGGTGAAGCATGCGCAGCGACTTGGCGGCGGCAATGCCGAGGACGTCGACACCGATGGCATGGTTTATGCCGAACCTGCGCTGCCCGCACCGATTTGGCATATCGCTCTGAAATATCTCGGCAGCCGCTCATACATCTAAATTAACAAGCTGCCCAGTCAACAGCCTCACGCCAGCGCTCGGCAAGCCGCTCCAGGCGCCATGCCGCGTTGGCGGGACTCGTTGACGGCAGAACGATAGCAGGTAGACCCGTGCGCTCTTGCAGGTAGCGCTTGTAGAGCCGCCCGGCCGTGCCGCCGTTGCAAATAACGACCTCGATAGGCGCAGCATCGGTGATGCGCTCAACGCGAGCCGGCACAACGTTTTTGATGCTGGCGTCACTCGAGCCCTTGATGTCACAGCTCTCGATCACGTCCCACAGGGCCACACCGCCGTTAAGCAGCATAGCCCGCTTGGCAGCAACCGAGGCGTCGAGCGTCGCGGGCTCGCCGCTCGCCAAAGAGTCTCCCTCGTTGGGCGGCACGGGCACACCGAGGCACGCGGCCATCACACGCCAAAAGCGGTTCTGAGGGTTGCCATAATAGAAGGCGTTGGCGCGCGAGAGCACCGAGGGAAACGACCCCAACACCAAAACGCGCGAGCGCTCGTCAAACACGGGCTCAAATCCATGCTCAATATGTTGATATCCCTCGTCCGGCGCAGCCATGGATTAGGCCCTCAACAGATAGCGCACCTCGTAGGGTGCAAGCTCAAGGGCACCCGTTAGCTCGACTGTGGGCGCGCCGTCGGCAAGTAGGTCGGCAAAGGAGCCGTTGAGCTCGCCGGCTCCAAAGGTATAGGGCTCGTTCACGGCATTGACCGCCACGAGCACCGTCGCGTCGTCGCAGGCGCGCTCGAACAGCAGCTGCTTGTTCTGGATCACCACGTTGCGATAGGCACCATAGTTGAGGGCACGGGCCGCCGCGTCGTCTGCCGAGCGCAGGTGTGCGAGCTGCTTGATGAAGGCCGTCAGCTCGTTGGGCACAGGCTCATCGAGCGCAGGTCGCAGCGCCCAGTCACCATCGGGGCCGCCCTTTTCGCCGGCAATCCCCCACTCGCTGCCATAGTAGACGCACGGAATGCCCGGCATGCCAAAGAGCATGCCATAGGCGGGACGCAGGCACGACTTGTCGGTAAGGATGCTCGCCAGGCGCGGCACATCGTGGTTGTCGACAAACGACAGCAGATGCTTGCCGCGATAAATGCACCACGGGTCACCGCCAAACTGGCGATGCAGCGAGTGGGCGATCTCGAACATGTTGACCGAGTTAAAGCTGGAGTACAGGCCCTTGTAGCACTCGTAGTTGGTGCAGGAGTCAAGCATCTCGTCATTGACGATTTGGCTGTAGTCGCCGTGGAGCGTCTCACCAATCAGCACAAAGTCGGGTTTGAGCTCACGGGTAAAAGTATGCAGGCGGCGCATAAAATCGCGATCGAGCATATAGGCGACGTCCAAGCGCAGGCCGTCGATGCCAAAGCCCTCGGCCCAGCGGCGCACGGACTCAAGCAGGTAATCGACCACGGCGGGGTTTTGCAAGTTGAGCTTCACAAGCTCAAAATGGCCTTCCCAGCCCTCGTACCAAAAGCCGTCGCCATAGCAGGAGTCGCCGTCAAAGCTAATGTGGAACCAGTCCTTGTAGGGCGAGTCCCACTTGCGCTCCTGAACATCGCGGAAGGCCCAAAAGCCGCGACCGACGTGGTTGAAGACGGCGTCGAGCACCACGCGGATGCCGTGGGCATGCAGTGTCTCGCACACGGCGGCAAAGTCGGCGTCCCCACCCAGGCGACGGTCGATGTGGCGCAGGCTGCGCGTATCGTAGCCATGGCTGTCGGATTCAAGCGGCGGGTTGATGAGCACGGCACCGATGCCGAGTTCCTGCAGGTAGTCAGCCCATTGGGCGATTTTCATGATGGGCGCATCGGGGTTGGGCGCGGTGCCGGCAGCTTGGGCAAGCTCATCCTCGGCAACGGGTGCGGCGTTTTCGCGCGGAGCTCCGCAAAAGCCCAGCGGATAGATTTGATAGAACGTCGTCTCGTATGCCCACATAGCAACCTCCCGGTAAGCTCAACACAACGACATCCATTGTATGCCCAGCAGGGTAGCTAATTTGGGACGGGGCTCTTTTAGCTACCCCAGCCCCTTTCTAAGTTGCGGTGAAATACGGACTGTTTGCCGGGTTTATTGGGCTCAGCAGTCCGTATTTCACCGCAACTGATGAGGGGACGTGATTAGGCGACGAGCTTTGCGCGGCGTATGGCCGGAAATAGCACCGTGATGGCGAGGATGACGCCCACGACGGTAATCGCCCCGCCCACGAAGCCAATCCAAGCGATACCGGGACCCGAAACCACGGCGCCACCGATTGCGGTGCCCGTGCCGATACCCAGATTGAACAGGCCCGAGAAGATCGACATGGCGACGGCCGACGAATCCGCCGGCGTGTACTTGATGAGCTCGGCCTGAAACGCCACGTTAAAGGCCGTGGCGCAGCAACCCCACAGCGCGCAGACGGCAAGCACCGCCGCGAGCGACGATGCGGCCGGACCCATGAGCAGCAGGGCCACCGGCACGCCGGAGAGCGTGATAGCCAAGAACGGGAAGCGATGTCCGTCGAACAAGCGACCGAACAGCCAGCTGCCCACCAGACCAGAGCAGCCGAACGCCGTCAGCGTCATGGTAATAGCGCTTGCGTCGACGTGCGCGACCTGTGCCAGGAACGGCTCGATATAGCTGTAACCCGCATAATAGCCGGTTGCCATGAACACCGTGACCGCATAAAGCGCGATGAGGAACGGGTTCTTGAGCAGCTCGGGCAGTTGCTTAAGCGTAAAGCGCTCGCCCGCCGGCATGGCCGGGAACACGGCGGCCTGGTACACCACCGCAGCGGCAGAAAGGGCCCCGACCACGGCAAACGTCATGCGCCAGCCCACGGCCAGGCCAATGGCGCGACCGAGGGGCAGGCCAAAGATCTGCGCGATGGACGAGCCCGTAGCGATCATGCTGATGGCGAGCGCGCCGTGACGAGTGTCGACCAGGCGCGAGGCCATAATCGAGGCGACCGACCAGAACACGGCATGTGCGCAAGCGACCACCAGGCGCGCGCAGACCAGGATGGGATATGTCGGTGCCACAGCGGACAGGAACTGGCCCAGCGAGAACACGGCAAGCACGCCGAGCAGCATTCGCTTGAACTCAAAGCGCGATGCGAACACCATGAGCGGCAGCGACAGCAGCATGACGCCCCAGGCGTAGACCGAAATCATGATGCCTGCCTGGGCCTCGGTGAGCGAGAACGACGCGGCGATGTCGGTCAGCAGGCCGATGGGCATGAACTCCGACGTGTTGAACACGAACGCGCAGCAGGTGAGCCCGATGAGCGGGAGCCACTGCTTAAGCGTGATGCCGTCTTGCCTTGCCTGACTCATATATAACGTCTCCAATCATTTTGAGCGGAGGCGATTATATAGCAACGGCCCCGCATCCGTCAGTAACAGATGCGGGGCCGCAATCAACTTGATATACAGAGGTTACGCCATCAATAAATAGCTAAGCCAACCCCAGCAATATACCCGCCGAATGCACGACAAACGCCACGATCCAGGCGACCGTCACCTGAAACGCGAACACGGCAACGGCATAGCGCGCACCCAGCTCGCTCTTGACGGCGCCGATTGCCGCTACGCAGGGCGGGTACAGCAGCGTAAAGACCAGGAACACATAGGCGGTGAACGGCGAAAACATGGTCGACAGTGCCGCGGGCGACGTTGCACCCAAAAGCACGGTGAGGGTCGAGATGACGCTCTCCTTGGCGATAAGTCCGGTGACGAGCGCCGTGGATGCACGCCAGTCGCCAAAGCCGAGCGGCGCCAGCAGCGGAGCGATAATGCTGCCCAGACCGGCAAGCAGACTCTGCGACTGATCGGCGACCACATTAAAGCGGATATCGAACGTCTGGAGGAACCAGATGACCACAGTAGCGGCAAAGATAATGGTAAAGGCCTTGGTAATAAAGTCCTTGGCCTTATCCCATGCCAGCATCACCGTCGTCTTGACGCTCGGCAGGCGGTAATTGGGAAGCTCCATGATAAACGGCACCGGGTCACCCTTAAATGCCGTGCGATTGAGCACCAAAGCCGCGATGCAACCGACCGCAATGCCAATCAAATAGAGCGAGACCATGGCGGGAACCGTCGCCTGCGGGAAAAACGCCCCGCACAGCAGACCGTAGACCGGCAACTTGGCCGAACAGCTCATGAACGGCGTGAGCATGACCGTCATCTTGCGGTCGTGCTCGGATGGGAGCGTACGGGTTGACATGATAGCCGGCACGGTGCAGCCAAAACCGACGAGCATAGGCACGAAGCTGCGGCCCGACAGGCCAAAGCGACGCAGCACTTTATCCATGACAAAGGCCACGCGCGCCATGTAGCCGGAGTCTTCCAGAATGGAGAGGAACAAAAAGAGCACGACGATAATCGGCAGGAAGGTCAGCACGCTGCCCACGCCCGTAAGCACGCCGTCGACAGCCAGCGAGCGCACCACGTCGTTGGTGCCGAACGCCTTGAGGCCCGCATCGGCCGAGGCGATGATGGCAGCGATGCCGTCCTCCATAAGTCCCTGCAACGCCGCGCCGATCACGCCAAACGTCAGCCAAAAGACGAGACCCATGATCACCAGGAACGCCGGAATGGCCGTGTAGCGACCCGTCAGGATGCGGTCGATCTTGACGGAACGCACGTGCTCGCGGCTCTCGTGCGGCTTGACGACGCAGCGCCCACACACATCGCCGATAAAGCCGAAGCGCATGTCAGCCAGTGCAGATAGACGGTCGGTACCGGCCTCACCCTCCATCTGGGTAATGATGTGCTCGATGGCGTCAAGTTCGTTACGGTCCAGATGAAGCGCCTCGGTCACCAGCTCGTCGCCCTCAACCAGCTTGGTCGCCGCAAAACGCACCGGGATATGCGCCGTCGCGGCATGGTCCTCGATAAGGTTGGCGATGCCGTGAATGCAGCGATGCAGCGCGCCGCCGTCTGGGCCATCGGGCGCGCAGAAGTCCAGGCGACCGGGGCGCTCGCGGAACCGCGCCACGTGTAAGGCATGATCCACCAACTCGCCAATACCCTCGTTGCGGGCAGCGCTAATGGGAACAACAGGCACGCCCAGCAGGCTCTCGAGCAGGTTGACGTCTACGGCGCCGCCATTGGCGGTTACCTCGTCCATCATGTTGAGCGCGATGACCATCGGACGGTCGAGCTCCATGAGC
>CAKUGX010000081.1 GCA_934654765.1 uncultured Collinsella sp.
ACGGCTGCCAACCAGTGCGAGGGCGCCTACAACGTGGACGGCCGCAGCCTGGCCAACGTGGACGTGGCTCCGCACGGCCCCGAGCGCTACGCGGTGGTCTCCGGCCAGCGCAAGATGCTCGACTTTGAGGACGGCTACTACTATCCTGCGCAGACCGGCATCGATTTTTACCATCACTACAAGGAGGACATCGCTCTCTTTGCCGAGATGGGCTTTAAGACCTTCCGCATGAGCCTGGCCTGGACCCGCATCTTCCCCAACGGCGATGAGACCGAGCCCAACGAGGCCGGCCTGGCCTTTTACGAGGACGTGTTCCGCGAGTGCCAGAAGCATGGCATCGAGCCGCTCGTGACCATCACGCACTTCGACTGCCCCATCCACCTCATCAAGGAGTACGGCGGCTGGCGCAACCGCAAGCTCATCGACTTCTACAAGAACCTCGCGACCACGATCTTCACCCGCTACAAGGGCCTGGTGAAGTACTGGCTCACCTTTAACGAGATTAACATGATCCTGCACCTGCCGTTTATGGGCGCCGGTCTGGTCTTTGAGGAGGGCGAGAACAAGGAGGCCGTCGAGTACCTGGCCGCCCACAACGAGCTCGTCGCCAGCGCTTGGGCTACCAAGATCGCCCACGAGATTGACCCCGAGGTTAAGATCGGTTGCATGCTCGCCGCCGGCACGTACTACCCCTACAGCTGCCGTCCGGGCGACGTGCGCCAGGCCCAGCTCGACAACCAGGACAACTACTTCTTTGTTGACGTCCAGAGCCGCGGCTATTACCCGGCCTATGCCGTCAAGAAGCTCGAGCGCCTGGGTATCGATGTGGGCATGACCGACGAGGACCGCGAGATCCTGGCCGCCAACACCGTCGACTTCATCAGCTTTAGCTACTACAGCACCCGTTGCTCGGCCGGTGCCGACAACCCCGAGGTCGAGAAGACCCAGGGCAACGCCTTCGCCGGTGCTAAGAACCCCTACCTGCAGCAGAGCCAGTGGGGCTGGGCCATCGATCCGCTGGGCTTCCGTATCACCCTCAACGACCTGTACGACCGCTATCAGAAGCCACTGTTCGTGGTCGAGAACGGCCTGGGCGCCAAGGACGTTGTCGAGGAGGACGGTTCCATCAACGACGACTACCGCATCGACTACCTGCGCCAGCACATCGCCGCGATGCGCGATGCCGTGACCGAGGACGGCATCGACCTGCTGGGCTACACCACCTGGGGTCCGATCGACCTGGTCTCGGCCGGTACGGGCGAGATGTCCAAGCGCTACGGCTTTATCTACGTGGACCGCGACGACGCCGGTAACGGCACCCTCAAGCGCTCCAAAAAGAAGAGCTTCGACTGGTACAAGAAGGTTATCGCCACCAACGGCGAAGATTTGGCCTAGGCTTTCCCAGCTATCATAGCCTCTTAACCAAGGCGCCCGGCGAGCAGTTTGTGCTCGCCGGGCGCCTTGCCGTCTGCGGATTTTGGGACATGCGGCCCGCTTTTTTGGCCCATCTGTCGGTACACTAAAAGCACTATGGGTACCCGCGAGCGACATATCGGCCACGCGGCCGCCCGATCCGCACCCGTGGCGGATCCTAGGGGCGGCACGCTCTTCGCCATGCCGCGATTCCTTGTTGGCATAACGCATCGTGTATACCGCCACCGCGTCTTCGCTATCGCCGGCGCCATCACTGCGCTGTTCCTTATACTATTGGCTGCCTTGCCGGCGCTGTTCGCCTCCGACCCCAAGCTTTCCAACACCGCACCCGTCTATAGCGAGGTGTCCGAAGAGGTCGTGGATGCGCTCGTTCACTCGAGCTCGATTCCGCTGCTTGTCGCTGCAATCGCATTTTCGATCTGGGGCGTGCTGGTTTACCTACGCTGTTTGGACTATGTGTTGCGTCGGCGTCTTGTGGCCATCGCCACCATCTGTGCCCTATGGATGATCGAGGTCATCCTCAAGTACAAGTCGTTCACTCCGTTCTATGCCACCGTGCTGTGGTACCTGTACTACGTGCCTATGACGCTCGTTCCACTGCTCTACCAACTCTGCGGTCTGCGTCTGGCGGGCCTGGAGCAACATCGTACGGGCCGCCGTTACCGCAGCATTCTGTGGATCGTGGCCATCCTGCTTATCGGATTTGTGCTCACTAACGATTTCCACCGGCAGGTATTCCACTTTGACCGCGCAAGCGACACCTGGAGCAACGACTACACGTACGGCTGGGGCTATTTCGCCGTCTTAGTGTGGACGGCCTTTAACTTTGTTGCCTTTTTCATTTTGGTGGGTCGTTCCTCGTCCTTTCGTATCCAACGTTTTTCGGGCACGGCGGCGCTCGTCTTGCTGGGCGGCGCATTCTTTGCCATCTCATACGCCCTGCGCGTGCCCTGGGCATGGAGGCTCAACTTTTCGCTCGTCTATTGCGTCCTGTGCGTGGTGGCGATGGAAATCTGTCTCGATTGCGGTGTCATTCCGTCGTATCACGACATCGCCGGCATCTTCGGCACCTTGCCGCTCGACCTCAAAGTTCTAAAGCGCGACCTGCAGGAAGTCTATGCCACACCGGTGTCAAAGCCAATGCCGGTAGGCGTGCGCGAGGAGTTGCGGATCCAGGAGCACGGCCGCGCCCATGCCTTTGCCGTGGCGTCCGATCCCGATGTGATGTACCGTGCCTTTCCACTGCTGGGCGGATCGGCCCTGCTTGCCCAAGACGTGTCGGAGCTCAACGAGCTTAACCGTGAACTGGCACATCGTCGCATGGAGCTGCAGCGCCAAAACGAACTGCTCACGGCCGACTACGACCTTAAGACGCACCTGGCAGATCAAGAGGCCGAGACCTTGCTGGTCCAAGACGTGGACCAGGCACTCGCCCGCGCGCTCGAAGAGATGTACGACCTGCTGAGCTCGCTGCCGCCGTTGACCGACGAGGCGTCTTCGCACGAGCGTTACCGCATGCTGCAGCGCGCCAAGATGCTCGTCGCCTATTGCAAGCGCAAGGGGTCGCTCACGCTGGCGCAGCACGGGGAGAGCGGCTTTGACCGCGACCGCATTCAACTCATTGCCAACGAGCTCGCAAGCGACCTGCGCACGATCGATGTCGATTGCGCCTCGATTATCGCCATACGGCGCCCGATGCACGCTAGTACGGTAAGCGCCCTGTACGACTGCGTGTATGACTTTGCGTTTTTTGCCTACACCGCCGACCATCCGGCGCTTATGTATCACTTGGGCGACCATGACCGATGCAGTGTCGAGCTGCGCGCCACGCTTTTTTCCAACGATGATGCAGATCTTTCGCAGACGCCCGCTGCGCAAGAGCTCGAAAGCGCTCTGCAAGGGCGCAACGTGGCATATCGCCTTGAGGGCGAGCCCGGCCAGCTGCGCATGATCGTCTTGATGCCGAGGGCGGGTGAGTGACGATGCAGATTTCGCTCATCCTTCCCCAAATCGTTGCGCTCGATGTTGTCTTTGCCCTGGCTGCGTGTCTGCAGACGATCCACGTCCCGCTCATCGCGTCGCGCCGCTCGCCCTATAACCGTAAGGTGATTTGCGCCTACGAGGCGAGCCTTGTGCTTCACCTGATGATTTCAGCGCTCATCTTATTCGCGTCGTCTGGCTCGTATCTGGTGGCGCCGCTTGACGTTTGCGCCAGGGCAACGGGCGGAGCGTTGTGGCTCAATGCCGCGATCTTTGCCTATGGCGTGGTACTTATGGTGCACTATCGTCGCCCCGTCATGCTGGTCGAGCTGCTGCTTGTTGTCGCCGTTACACCGCCGGTGGTTTTTGCCATGGGCTCGGCGTGGACCGTTGTCCTTATCGCAGAGGGAGCGTTCTTCCTGTTCCGTTCCATCGCGGCGCTCTTGATGGACGTCCGTAACCGCCAGGAGGATATCACCGCGTTCTCGACGATCGAGACCATCAACGTGATTCCTGTGGGCATCCTGTATCTGGACCCGAGGGGTCGTCCGCTGCTCATGAACCGCTGCATGCGCAAAAACCTGGTGGAACTTCATATGCCCACCGATCTAGGTGACATGAGCAGCACATGGAACGACCTGCGCAAACTTAGCATGCAAATGCCCGAAAGCAGCGCTAATCGCGCTCATATCGACCTTGATCGCTTTGGTGGGGATCGCGCCGTGGTCGAGATCTCTCCTTCCGAGATTCGTCTGTTCGTGCGTGACTCCGTTACGGTCTCGTGCCGTCCGTTCGAGCGCGTCGTCGGCCTGGACGTGACGGAATACGCACACGCCTACGACCGCCTGGCGCAAGCCAACCACCTGCTTGAGCTTGCGGGCCAAGAGCTCCAGGCCCAGATCGAAGAAGTTAAAAAGGTTGCCGACAATGCGGCCTACCTACGTATGCGTGCCCGCGTTCACGATGTGATCGGGCAGCGCCTGTCCATTCTTCATCGCTATTTGGAGGAGGGGCGTCTGGACGATGAGTCGCTCGAGCAGATTGACCCGTTGCTGCGCTCAATTGCCGCCGATTTGCGCAGTGGCGGTGCCAGCGAGCCTGCAGAGCAGCTGGGTGATATCGTCCATGCTTTTGGCCTGGTGAGTGTGCAGATCGATGTTGAGGGTGCGCTGCCTGAGGACGCGCGTGTCGCCGCCGCATTTTTGCAGATTATTCGCGAGGCCTCGACCAATGCCACCAAGCATGCGCAGGCGCATCGGGTCCACGTGCGTCTGTGGCAGGAGGGGGCGGATGCTGGAGCCGTCGCGCGCATGACGATTTCTAACGACGGGTCCCCGGCCCCCGTATCGTATCGCGAGGGAACGGGTATCCCAGGTATGAGGTATGTCGCGCAAGATCTGGGTGGCAACCTAGAGGTCCACGCCGCCCCGCCCTTTACGCTTACGGTATCCATTCCGCTTAACGCCAACGACACGTCCCAAAGGAGAAACTCATGATCCGCGTGTTAATTGTCGAAGACCAGGCCATTCTGCGCGAAAGCCTGGCGCGCTCCGTTGGCGACCAGCCCGATATGACCGTCGTCGCCGCGATCGCCGACGCTTCCGAAGCCCTCGACGTCGTACTCAGAGAGCGCCCGGACATGATACTGATGGACGTGTGCACCGAGCACGACTCCAACGGCATCGTGGCGGCGGCGCGCATTAAAGAGGAACTGCCCGAGTGCCGCGTCGTCATCATGACGGGCATGCCCGAGATCACCTTTGTCGATCAGGCGCGCGAGGCGGGCGTCGATAGCTTTGTGTACAAGAACGTCGGTATCGACGAGCTGTTCGCCGTGATGCGCTCCACGCTGGCGGGCTATTGCACGTTTCCCAAGCCGCCCGAAAGCATTTTTTCGGGCACGGCAGCACTCGACGACGTCGAGCTATCGATTTTGCGCCTTGCTTGCGAGGGCAAAAGTCGTCGCGAGATCGCGGCCGAGCTGTTTATGAGCGAGGGCACCATCAAGCGCCGCATCTCGGAGATCCTGAGCAAGACCGGCTACGACAACATCATGCGCCTGGCTGTACACGCGGTAACGGAGGGCAGCATCGTCCCCAATATGGAGCGCCCGTAATCGACGCGCTCACCCGTGTTCCGGCGCCATAAAGATAGGCCGCCCGCCGTTTCGCATCTAAAAACGGCGGGCGGCCTGCTTGTGCGGGTGGTGCTGTCGGCGCAAGGCGACGGGGCCGCAGGATCAACTCCTGCGGCCCCGCTTGGTGTGCGCGGATGTGTCCGCCAATCCGCGGCTGTAATGGTCTACCGCTACGCGATGGTTGCGCTGTAGGAGGCGACGTCCTCGTAGGAATCGGTCAGGTAGGCGTCGATGCCGATGGTCGTGTTGACCAGGTCGTCAAGGCTATCGAGCGTGCCGTTCGAGAACGTGAATTCCTCAGTGGCGTTGGTGCTGGGCATTAGGTGGGCCGAGAACCAGGGTTCCTTCATGGTGCCGTTGACGTTTGTCTTGCCGGAAGAAGCGCAGAAGGTCAGGTCCTTGTCGCTCTTGTTGGTGATGTTGACGACAAAGCCGATGTCGCCCCAGTCGTCCTTGAACTTCTCGGTGATGGTGATGGTGCACAGGTCGTCATCGGCGACGGTGACGGCGGGGGAGATTTCAATCTTCTGGACGTCGTCGTCTTCGACGGCCTCATCGATCTCTTCTTCCTTCTCGGCCGCCTCGCGATCCTTCTTCACCGTGCCGGACAGATCCTTGTCGGACTTGGTGAAGACAAGATTGCCGTCATCCTCTTCGAGGATGAGCTTGCCGTCCTTGAGCTTCATGTCGTGCGACTCATCTTCGGCGGTGATGGTTACGGTGGTGGCGTCCTTTGCCTCCCACTTAAGGTCGACAACCTCAAGGAACAGGTCGAGGGCACCTGTACCGTCCTCATCGAGAATCAGGACGCAGTGGACACCCCAATCCTCGAGCATCTTCATGTACTCATCGGTCAGCTCTTCGCCCTCCATGGTTCCACCCGAGAGTTCCCAGCTGCCGACGAAGTTGGCCTTGGGGTCTTTGCCGCCGCCGCTGCAGCCCGTCAGGGCAAAGGCGAGCGCAAGGACGCATGTCAGAAATGCGAGTACGGATTTTTTGAACGTTGTCTTCATGGTGTCCTCCTTTATCGAACGAAACCCATAGAAGCAAATGCGGGGGTGGCGGAACCCCCGCCAATTACCAGATAAAGGGATTAGGGCCTAGGCGTTCCGCAGTTGCTGCAGAATTTGCCGCCGTTTTCGCTACCGCAGTTGGGGCAGAACCACTTGGCCGATGCCGGGGCGGGTGCGGGACTACCGCACTCGGAGCAGAACTTGCCGGTGTTGGTGGCGCCGCAGCTGCAGGTCCATGCACCGGCCGCAGGTGCGGCGGCAGGAGCCGGGGAGGGTGCCGGAGCCGGCTGCGGGGCGGCCTGCTGCTGTGCCTGGCCGGCGGCGAACAGCTGGCTGGCGTTCATGCCGCCCATGCCACCTGCCATGCCCATGCCCATAAAGCCGGCCATCGCGCCGTTGGGGTTGGCGGCTGCCGCACGCATCGCGTCGCTCTGGGCACTGGCGATGTTGGCGGCTGCCATGGTGGGATCGCGCATGACCGCGGCCTTTTGCAGGTCCTTGATCATCTGCTCGTCTTCTTGCGAGGCGGCGATGGAGTTGACGCCAAAGCTCACGATCTCGACACCGCGCAGGTCGCGCCAGTCGGCCGAGAGGACCTCGTTGAGCGCGCGGGCGAGCTCGGTGGTGTGGCCGGGGATGGCACTGTAGCGGATGCCCATCTCCGAGATCTTGGCAAAGGCGGGCTGCAGGGCGGTGAGCAGCTCGGACTTAAGCTGGCTGTCGATCTTGTCGCGCGTGTAGCTATCGGTCACGTTGCCGCACACGTTGGTGTAGAACAGCAGCGGGTTGGTGATGCGGTACGAATACTCACCGTTGCAGCGAACGGAAATGTCGACGTCCAGACCGATATTGTTGTCGACCACGCGGAAGGGCACAGGCGAGGCGGTGCCGTACTTGTTGCCAATGATCTCCTTGGTGTTGATGAAGTAGACGCGCTGGTCTTTGCCCGCGTCGCCGCCAAAGGTAAAGCGGCTGCCGATATTGGCAAACGTCTCCTTGATGGAGTCGCCCAGGTTGCCACTGAAGACGCTCGGCTCGCTGCCGGTGTCAAAGACAAACTCGCCAGGCTCCAGCGCGACCTCGATGATCTTGCCGTTTTGCACCACGAGCATGCCCTGGCCGTCGTTGACGGCGATGACCGAGCCGTTGGAGATGACGTTGTCCTCGCCGCGCGTGTTGGAGCTACGGCCGCCGGTGCGCTTGCTGCCCTTGCAGGCCAAGACATCAGCGGGCATCGATTCGCAATAGATAAATTCCTTCCACTGGTCGGCCATGACGCCGCCGGCAGCACCCAATCCAGCTTTCAAGAGTCCCATGGTGATCTTCCTTTCTCGTCAAAGGCTGGGTGGTAATGGTCAGAATGGCTAATCGTCCTTGTCGTCCTTCATGACAACGGTGGTCTCGGTGTGGCTGAAGGTGTCGTGCTTCTCGGTCAGGTCGAGCTCGCCACAATACTCATCGGCATGGGTTGCTTCGTTGGCCGTCTTGAGTTGGCCTACCAGCAGCACGTCTCCGATAATCACGATGATCAGTGGCGCGACGATGTTGATGAGGATGCCCTCGACATCAAAGGCGAGGTAGTCCGGATCGAAGGCGTTCTCTCCCATAAAGAGAATCTGGGAGAGGACAAACCCGATCACAAAGAACAGCACCGAGGCGATGGCAAGCTTGGGCTTGGAGCAGGGGAGCTCGCCGACCATGCGACCGGTCTGGCCGTTCATGGCAAACAGATAGCTCTTGCCGTTCCACGAGGTGGAAAGCATCCACACGGGGAACAGGGCATAGTCGCTGTCTTCCCAGGTGTAGTCGAGCTGCTTGCTTTCGACCGTGGCGTCGTCGTACTCGTCGACGACGGTCTCGCGCAGGGCCGAGATCGTGCTCTCCTCCATGCGGCGCTCGGCACGTGCCTTGCAGGTCTCGCAATCCTCGTCATAGCGGTTGGCGATGTAGCCGGGCATATAGGCGACCGAGAACGGGCGCAGCGCGTCGTAGTCAAACGGCTCGATGGCATCCATGTGGCCGTCGGGCATCTTGGACGATCCGTCGACGGGCACGCGCTCAAACGAGATATTGCCCTTACGGTAGGCATCGTAGTGGTCGGTGGTCGTGACGGTGCGGTCGGATTCCTCGGTTACGGTCTCGTTGGTCGCGTCGAAATACACTTCGCCGTCCACGTGGGCGCCGTAAAGCCAAAACGGTACGTAGACACCTTGGACTTCGTCGATATGGTTGCCGGTGACAAAGCTCTTGGGCAGTAAGATCTTGCCCTTGTAGTGTTCCTTGAGCGCGGCCATGACATCGTCGCGTCCGAGCTTAAACGGGATCACCAGATCGGGCGAGAAATCTCCCGAGAGCTGGCCGGGTGCCACGGCGGAGTTGCCGCAGTACGGGCAGGTGGTAACGGCGACAGTGCCATCGGACACGAGCTCGGCGCCGCACGACGAGCAGATGTATCCGGCGTTTTGGGCCAGCTCCTGCACGGTATCGTCGACAGCAGGTTTGGGA
>CAKUGX010000082.1 GCA_934654765.1 uncultured Collinsella sp.
GTCTCCACCCGCATAGCGGGTGGGTTGAAGCTGGCCGCTGCGCGGCAAGCAGACTAAAGTCTTGAATCAGAAATGGCCCCGCTTGGGGCCATTTTTCGTTCACACGAACTGTTGATACGAGGTGCTGCCCTTACGCCTCGCGCAGCCAGTCGAAGGCGACGCGCGGCGTGCCGTCCGACACATACACGATACCGGCGCGCTCGAACCCAGCCTTGGCGATGGCGCCCTGCATGGGCAGGTTGTCTTGATGCGTGTCGATGCGCAGATGGTCGACGCGCTCCTTGGCAAAGGCAAACATCGCGGCAGCAACGCCACGCGTGGTGCCGTCGGATGCCACGCGGTGCAGCACAGCATACGGGGCGTCGCTGCGCCACTGACCGCCCTCGATCACATCATAGGAACTGTCCGGCCCCGACAAAAAGGCAAACGTCGCCACCACGCGACCGTCTTCCTCGCACACATAGCTGCCACCGGCGGCGATATCGGTGGCCAACTGCTCGGCTGAGGGCGTGCCTACCGGCCACTGCGTGGCATTGCCATGCTCGCGCATAAAAGCGCGGGCGACATCGTAGATAGCCATGACGGCGGGAATGTCGGTATCGAGGGTTTTTCTGATGATCACGCGGCGACCTCACGTTTATTGGTATCACTTTGATTGAGCAATGATACCAGCGTTTAGAGAGGGGCGCGGAGCGGATGGGAAGCAAAAAGCGAGCCGCCTGGTCAAAGGCCAAAAGCGAGTTTTTGGGCGCTGCCACCGGCGGCGATATGAGCGACCTGTTTGCGCGCGAAGGCGATCGTCGCGACGCCCTGGATGCCGAGCGCGACGAGGCCTGGCGCTACAAGTCGTGCGAGCGCAAGAACCGCTACGATACGCGCGCTGAGGCCGAAGCCGTTATGGCCGATTGCGAGAATCGTGGACGGCGCGGCCTGGCCTGCTACAAATGTGAGTACTGCGGCGGCTGGCATTTGACGTCGCACCCTTGGAAATAGCCCCCATCGGCGCGATACCGACCATTGCGCACGGGCTACGGACGTGGCGGAACCAAGACATCGTAGCGAACGGCCTTGCCCGCCAGCTGATAGCTCGGCTTAACGCCGGCAAGTAGCGGCCCCTTCACCGGCCGCTTGATAACGACCTTGCGCGGCCGTGCCGCAAGCGCAGCTTTAACCAGCGCCTCCTCATCGGCACACGGCTGTTCCAAATGATGCAAGAGTTGAAACTTCTTTTTGACCGCCGCGCTCTTGGTGCGCTCGGGAAACATGGGGTCCAGATACACCACGTCGGGAGTCGCGAGCTCGCCCTGCCCGATCAGCTCGGCCGTATGGCGAAGGCCGGCAATGCTGTCCTCGCCCGCATGTAAGCGCATGCGCGCCACGGCGGCAGCGAGCACCGAATCGCCCGCCGCTCGATCCAAGGCATCCTTGAGAAGCGCCGCGATCACGCAATCCTGTTCATACAGATCGACGGTAAAGCCCGCGGCTGCCAGCAGCAGCGAGTCCTCGCCAAAGCCCGCCGTGGCATCAATCGCCCATGGTTGCTCGATGCCTTTTGCGCGCGCAGCCTTCACCAGTAGCTCTTGCTGCAAACGGCCCTGTTTGAGCCGTGGAAGCATGCGGCCAAAATCGGCACGCAACTCCATCGTGCCGTCGGTGAGCGTAAGGCCCTCGGACGTCCGCACGAGCTCGAGCCCAGCAGTCCGAGCAACAGAAAAGGGATCGACGACGCCCATGGACACTCCTTAGCAAGCAAAACGAATACGTGGGCGCCGTTCATGTCGGCACCCAACCGTCCGCTATTGTCCCACACGCGACATGGTCCACAGCATCCCAATGCAAAGCACCGCCATCAATCCCGTGCACACGGCAGCGATCACAGAATCACCCATGCGCCTTCCCAACGACCGCGGTTCACGCACTTGCTCTGGTCCGTACATCATGGCTCCTCCTTAGACTCACTTCTTATCACGGCCTCATCATCGCAGCGCCGCGCATGAGCTGCCATCGATTTGACTTACAGCTGGCTTTCCTTTTTGAAAGATTGCCCTGCACAGGCGAGAGACGCTTTCAAACGCATGCATCGCTCCGTTGAACTACAATGTGCTTCACCATATACGCCGCAACCTGGGTGCGACAGATTCACCGCGCCCGCATCGAAAGGACCAGTTATGAGCGCCGCTCGCAAGACACTCAAAATCCTTGCCCTGATTTATTTTGTTCTGGGCATCGCCAGTCTCGTCATTGGAATCGCCGGCATCACGACCGGCAAGCTCGAGTCCACCTACGGATCGAATGCCATGCTCGCCGCGGCCGTGATTATCGCCAAGGGCGTTATCGACCTTGCCGCAGGTGTTGCGGGCATCAAGGGTGCCAACAAGCCTTCGCAGGTGGATGGCGCGTTTAAGCTCGGTATCATCGCCGCAGCCGCCACGCTCCTCCAGGCCGTGCTTACGCTTCCCGCGCTCGGCGGCGACGCCATCAACTTTGGCGCCTTTGTCATCGTGGTGTACGACCTGTTCTTTATTCAGCAGGCACACGCTGTCAAAGCCGAGAACAAGGACCGCCTGTAGTCACCTGTCCCCCACAGCTCCCTGCAGCCAAGTAACTAAAAAGGGCCGATCGCGCAGCTCCGCGGTCGGCCCTTTACGTTTGCCCAGATAAAACCCGTCAAAATAAACCTGTCCCTTTTTGGCAGATTGCTAGCAGTGGCGGTACTCGGCGATGATGAAGTCGATGTCGGTCTGAAGGGTATCGAGGTTTGCCAGGCGCTCTTTGTCGGCAGGGCGCGTGCGGTAGTAGTAGGGCGTCATCTGGAACACTGCCTCGATGTCGGCCTGAGTCTGGAGGGTGATAGAAGCTGTCACCCGCTGCGTTCCGACCAGTTTAAGCTCGGCGGTCTGTGGCAGCTTTTCATCGTTGAGATATGGCGTGTCGTAGAGCACCTCTTTGAGGCCAAACAGATGCCGAGCACCCGGCACCACGGTATAGAGCGAGCCCTCGGGCGCCAGCACGCGGGCAAACTCGCGCTCGTTAAAGGGAGCAAAGAGCTCAGTCACCATATCGAAGGCGCCGTCCGCCACGGGGATGTCCTTCATGTTGGCCACAAAGTACGTCGCATCGCCGCGCTTGGCGGCCAGACGCACCATCTCCTTGCCCAAGTCGAACCCGTAGGCATCCGCGCCCGGCACCGCGCCCATGGCACTGGTGTAGTAGCCCTCGCCACAGCAAATGTCGAGCAACGTCATGGGGCCGTTCGCAGACACAGCGCGCCCAGTCGCCCGCTCGCGCACCAGCTCGACCATCGCATCGCGCAACGGCGCATAATAACCGCGGTTCAGAAAGTCGCGACGGCTGCGCGCCTGCGACTTGGGATCGCCCATGGAGTCGCCGCTCTTGGACGAGCGCAGCAGATAGAGATAGCCCTCGCGCGCACGGTCAAATCGGTGTCCGCCCGCGCATGCAGCACCGCGCTCGTCGTCCACCAACGGTTCATGGCAAACGGGACACAACAACATGGCAACTCCTTAGCGCGAACAACACAACGCCCACCATTGTCGCACGCCTTCCCCACTTAGTCATAGAAGAGACAAGGAGTGTCCCCAACTGCCAGCAGAAAAGGAACGTCCCTAAGTGCCGGCTGGCTGCATTAGGAGTATCATCGTCTGCGCAAATAAGCACGGAAAAGCATATTAAAGATTGAGAGCGTATGGCAGACACCGCATCTAAGCACATTGACATGACCACCGGCTCGCTGTGGCGCAATATTCCCCTGTTCGCCTTCCCCGTGGCCGCCACGAGCATCTTGGAGCAGCTGTCGAACCTCATCGCCACGGTCATCATCGGTAACTTCTCGGGCGACCAGGGAACCCTCGCCATGGCGGCGGTCGGCTCCAATGTTCCGCTTACCAGTCTTATGCTCAACCTGTTTATCGGCATGTCGCTTGGCTCCAACGTGGTCATCGCCAACGCCATCGGCCGCAACGACCAGGACATGGTCAAACGCGCCGTCCATACCTCGATTCTTATGGCACTTGTGGGCTTTGTCGTCATCGCACTGGGCGAGGTCTTCGCCGAGCCCATGCTCGCCGCGCTCAACGTCCCTGCCGAGACCATGCCGCTCGCATCGCTCTACCTGCGTGTCTTTTTGCTGAGCATGCCCTCGATCTTGCTCTACAACTTCGAAGCCGCCATCTTCCGCTCCGTCGGCATCACCCGCATGCCGCTGCAGGCGCTCGCCGTGTCCACCGTCCTCAACATTGGCCTGGACCTCATCTTTGTCCCCGTGCTCCACCGGGGCGTCGCGGGCGTCGCCATCGCCACCGCCATCGCCTACACCGTCAGCGCCGCCACACTCTTTGTCCACCTGCTCAAGACCGACTCCGTCGTCCGCGTCACCCCACGCGACCTGGCTATCGACCCCGTCGCCCTCAAGCGCATCGTCAAGATTGGCCTTCCCGCCGGCATCCAAAGCGCCGTCTTCGCCGTCGCCAACATCATCATCCAGTCTGCCATCAACAGCCTGGGCACCGAGGTCATGGCGGCATCGAGCGCCGCCATGAGCCTGGAGTACGTGTGCTACAACCTGCTCAACAGCTTTAGCCAGGCCTGCACCACCTTTGTGGGACAAAACCACGGTGCCCGCCAAATCGACCGCTGCACCAAGACGCTCAAGGTCTGCCTGGTCGAAGGCGGTATCGTCGCGCTCACCACCATCGTCATCATCGTAGGCTTGGGACGCGAAATCCTGGCGCTGTTCAACAGCGACCCCAACATCGTCTCGATCGGCTATATCCGCGTGTGCTCGATCTTCCCTGCCTACGCCTTTAGCATGTTCTACGAAAACATGTCCGGCTACCTGCGCGGCTTTGGCATCTCGCTCATGCCCGCCCTCATCACCATGATCTGCGTCTGCGGCATTCGCTTCTATTGGGTATTCTGCGTGTTCCCGCACTTCCGCACCTTTGCGAACATCATGATGGTCTACCCCATCAGCCTGGGCACCACGGCGTTCTTTATGGTCGTGGCGGTACTACTCTGCCACCCGGCACGCACCTATCGCGCCGCCCAAGCCAAAGCGACAGCCCGCTAAACACCGCACTCAATGTCACGCCAGTCATTAATTGACAATATGCGAGCTCATATAGTCGATAAAACGCCTCGTGGCGATAGGCATGGTGTCCCAGCTGCGCCAAGCTGCCACCACGTCGCGCGAGGGAGCATGCACGATGGGACGTACGCGAATATCGGCCCGCATGCCCTCGACGGTACGGCGATACAGCATGCTCACGCCTAGGCCCTCCTCCACCATCGCCATGATGGTGTAGTCGTCGGTAACCTCACTCGTCACGTGCGGCGACAGCCCGTGCGCTGCGAATGCATCGAGCACCAGGCTCTGTTCGCCCTCGTCCAGCAGCACAAACGACTCTGACGCCAGGTCGGCAAGCGTCACCTTTTCCTTTGCCGTCAGCGGATGCGCGGCCGGCAAAAGCGCCACCAACTCGTCGTGATAGACCACGCGCTTCTCGAGCCCGGCGGTAAATCCGCGCGCCGTAAAGCAAAAGTCAACCACGCCATCGTGCACCCACTGGGCGTTGCGCGTGTAATCGCCCTGCTTGAGGGTAAAGTGCACGCCCGGATGCAGAGCCCCAAAGTCGCGAATCACGCGCGGCAATACGGTGCGGCTCACGTTAGTAAACGTCGCGATTCGAATATCAGTCGAGGAGAGTCCCAGCAACTCCTGACGCTTGCCCTCAAGCTCGGCCTCGGCAGTTACGATTTGGCGCAGATACGGCAGGTACTGCTTGCCGTCGCGCGTAAGCGAGACACCTTGCTTACCGCGCTCGATAAGCGTGGTACCCAGCTCGCGCTCGAGCGCCTTGACGGCCTGGCTCACCGCACTTTGCGTATAGCCTAGCTCGTCGGCCGCGCGTTTCAGGCTGCCGCAATCGACCACCATACATACAATCTGATATCGCGATGCCATCGTGCCTCCACATCGGTGTAGCCGTAAAACGTTTTGCCAGGGCTTTTTCTACCTACATTAGTATTGCTTAATCATACTGAAGATACATTCGCTTTACTACATCCAAATCTGGGGGCAGAATCCTTTTTGCGAAACCGTTCTGTAACAAAAGGAGTCCCATGGATCGCAAAAAAGCAATCGCGCTCTCGTTTTCCGTTCCCGTCGCATGGGGCTTTTCGTACCCCCTCATGAAGATCGGCATGGACAGCATGAACGCCACGAGCATCGTTGCGCTGCGCTGCATCATCGCCTTTGTGGCCTGCCTGCTGCTCTTCCACAAGCACGCGCTGCGCATCAACCGCGACCTCATGGTTCGCGCCGCCATCATCGGCGCCATCATGGCAACCGAGCTCACCTGCATGTGCTTGGGCTCCAGCCTTACCTCCGCCTCCACCGCCGGCTTTTTGCAGAGCCTGACGGTCGTGATCGTGCCGTTTGCCAACGCCGCCCTGCTGCGTCGCGCCCCCGAGCGCAAGGTACTCATCGGCACCGCCATCGTCACCTGCGGTATGCTGCTGCTCTCGGGTGCCGACTTTACCAGCCTGAATCCCGGCGCGATCATCATGTTGCTCTCAGCCTTTATCTATGCCAGCCACATCATTGTGGCGAAGCGCTTTGTCGAAGATGTCGACCCGCTGGCTCTGGGCGTTTGGCAGCTGGGCTTTGGCGGCCTGTTCTCGGGCATCGCCGCGTTCGTCTTTGGCGGCTTCACGCTTCCCAGCACGCCCAACGAAATCGTCGTGGTCGTCGCGCTCGCACTCATCTGCTCTGCCTACGGCTTTATCACCCAGACGCTCGTGCAGCCCCACGTGCCCGCCGAGACCACCGGCTTTGCCTTCTCGCTGGAGCCGGTCTGCTCCGCCGTCTTCTCGTTCTTCCTGGTCGGCGAGGTCCTGAGCCCCATCGCCTTCTTTGGCGCCGCCCTCATCCTCACCGGCGTGATGGTGGCAACCGTCGAGCTCCCGCGCCTTCGCTCGCAAGGACACGCTCACATGGCAGGAGCGCCCGAGCGCGTCTCGTAGACCCCACTCTTCATGCAGCCGCGGCATAAAGGCAACCGGTGCGCCTTTACAATAGATGCCAACAGAGCATCTGCCGTAAAGGAGCCCCATGGACACCGCAACTCGCGACCGCAACATAGCAACTTGGTTGGGCGATGCGCCGCAGCCGGTACGTGACACAACGAACCAGCTGCTCGAGCGCATCGCCCTTTTACGTGCCGAGCAAACCATCTACCCGGCACAAGACGACATCCTCAATGCCCTCGCCTATACGCCGGCCAACCAGGTCAAGGTTATCATCTTGGGTCAAGACCCCTATCACGGACCCAACCAGGCAATGGGGCTGTCGTTCTCGGTCCCCGCGTCGCAAACCAAGTTGCCGCCGAGCCTGCGCAACATTTACAAGGAGCTCAATGCCGATCTAGGCTGCCCCATTCCCGCCACGGGAGACCTAACCCCATGGGCACAACAGGGCGTCCTGCTTCTCAACACCACGCTCACCGTGCGCGAGCATGCCGCCAATTCGCACGCCAAGCTGGGCTGGAGCACGCTGACCGACTACGTCATCGAGCACTGCTGCCAGCTGCCCCAGCCGGTAGTCTTTTTGGCATGGGGTCGCTTTGCCCAGCAGATGGTCGAAGGCAAGCTCGCCGCGACCGGCGCGGGCAAGGCAACCGGCAAGTTCTGCCTGGCCTCTACGCACCCTTCGCCGCTTTCGGCCAACCGTGCCACGGCAGAACTCCCCGCTTTTATGGGGTCGCGTCCCTTCTCGGCAGCCAATCGGCTACTCGAACAGCGCGGCTCGATCCCCGTCAACTGGACTTGCCTCGGCTAAAAATCGATACATCAAAAACGCGCCCGACGGCTTTCCATCGGGCGCGTTTCCTATTCGGGCCAAATAAATTGTGTGCGGCCGGCCTCGCCGCCATCGATCAGCAGGCTCTGCCCGGTCATAAAACGGTTGGTCACGCCCACAAAGTAGATCCACTCGGCGATCTCTTGCGCCGTTGCCCAGCGTTTAAGCGGCGTGAGCTCCATAATCTGGTTCCACAGGCGTTCGTCTTCCATCACGCAACGGTTGAGCGGCGTGATAACGCCGCCCGGGTCCACACTGTTGGCGATGGCCTGCGGCGCCAGGCGGTTTGCAAGGTTCTTGGTGTAGGCGATAACGCCACCCTTGCTGGCAGCATAGGCGGGAAACTCCGATCCCGTATGTCCGCTCGCCGACCCCACATTGACCACGGATTGGATAGCAGGCGCTGGCTTGGCGGCAAGCCCCTCTCCCACAAAGGCGTAGCGCTCGGTCACGTTGATGGTGCCACGCAGGTTGGCGGCAATGTCATCGGCCGAATCCTGTACACCGGCAACGTTCACGATTACCTGAGGCTCAAGGTCGCCTGGAAACGAGTTAGGCTCGCGGACATCAACGATCAGATGGCGGTAGCGCTCGTGTTCGATCGCCGCCGGAAGCAGATCAAAGCCCACGACCTCGTGACCCTCGTCCAAAAAGCGCTGCGCACACGCGGTTCCGATACCGCCCGAGGCGCCCGTGATCAAAACCCGCATACTTGCTCCTTAGGCAGTCGCGTGGCGCTCGAGGTACTCGGAGCCCACATTCTCGCGCTCCCAGCCACGCACGACCTTGTAGCCCACGGGGCTCAGGAAGACCTCGCACAGCAGCTCGGCAACGGCGCCGGTCAGCGAGCACATAAGGACCTGCACCCAGGTCCAACCAAAGAACGTGTGGCTCACCACAATGGCAAAGACCAGGTTGTCAATGAACTGGCCAATGCCCGTGGACACATAGGAGCGGAAGGCAAAGCTCGCAAAGTTATTCTTTTTGAGCATGCGGCCGAGCGACTGGTTGAGCGTGGAGTTGACCACGGCAGAGGTGAGCATGGCCAGCGACG
>CAKUGX010000083.1 GCA_934654765.1 uncultured Collinsella sp.
GGCTACGAGTTTGTGAACACCGCCGAGGAGGCCGACGCCATCCTGATGCGCTCGACCGACCTGCACGGCTACTAGCTGCCCGAGGGCATTCGCGCCATCGCCCGCTGCGGCGCCGGCGTCAACAACATCCCCGTCGAGGAGTACGCCAAGAAGGGCGTCGTCGTCTTTAACTCCCCCGGCGCCAACAGCAACGCCGTCAAGGAGCTCGTCCTGGGCATGCTGGTGCTTTCGAGCCGCGGCGTGGTGCAGTCGATGAACTGGGTCCGTGAAAACGCCGACGACCCCGAGATTCAGGTCGACGCCGAGAAGGCCAAGAAGGCCTTTGTGGGCCGCGAGCTCAAGGGCAAGCGCATCGGCGTCATTGGCCTGGGCAACGTGGGCTCCAAGGTCGCCAACGCCTGCGTCGACCTGGGCATGGACGTGTACGGCTACGACCCGTTCATCTCGGTCGAGCACGCCTGGGTTCTCTCTCGCGACGTCCAGCGCGTGGGCACGCTCGAGGACCTCTGCCGCGGCTGCGATTACCTTACCGTGCACGTGCCCAGCAAGGCCGACACCATCGGAATGATCAGCACCGAGCAGATCGACCTGCTCGCCCCGGACGCCGTGCTCATCAACTACGCGCGCGAGACCATCATTGATGAGGACGCCGTCGACGCCGCCCTGCGCGCGGGCAAGCTCAGCTGGTTTAGCTGTGACTTTGCCACGCCCAAGACCGTCAAGATGCCCAACACGTTTATCACCACGCACTCGGGCGCCGGCACCGGCGAGGCCGAGGCCAACTGCGCCGACATGGCCATCAGCGAGCTCAAGGATTACCTGGAAAACGGCAACATCGCACACAGCGTCAACTACCCCGCCTGCAGCATGGGCAAGGCGCGCGCCGCGAGCCGCATCGCCTGCCTGCACGCCAACGTGCCCAACATGATCGGCCAGATCACAGCCATTCTCGCCAAGGACAACGCCAACGTGCAGCGTATGACCAACGAGTCCGCTGGCGAGAACGCCTACACCATGTTCGACACCGACGAGCACCTGGACAGCAGCACCATCGAGGCTCTCAAGCAGATTCCGTCGATGTATCGCGTGCGTGTGATCAAATAGCGCCGGTGCCAAGCCTGCCAGGCAGGCCATGAAGCCCATTCGGCCCCCGTTTTCACGAAACGGGGGCCGATTTTGTTGCTCCGGACGACTTTAAAATGATACCCAGAACAAGTTTTTTCAGATAATCGATAGTGAGGCTCAAGTCGCTAAGCACACCCGCTTTGATAAACAGCTTTATCAGGGACTTTAATAGGTACAAATCGATCTCTATGTGCCGAATGTAAGTTGACTGTCGATTTTCCGAAACAACTTATTCTAGATAGCATTTTTAAGGCCCCTCCAAGGCAAAATCGAAGCCTTTTTTGCGACCAAAACTCTAGTCCGCGCGACCGTTTTCCACCCGCGCGGCTACATTCCTGCCCAATCGATAAAAATCTCCTCACGAAGCCGCCGTTCGAGCTCCTGCTGTCGCGGCGTCTTGTCTTTCAGCGGCACATCGAGATAGGACATGATGAGCTCCATCACCACGCGGAAGGCATCGGAGTCGGCCAGCTGACCATAGGTCATCAAAACGACGGGATATCCCATCGCTTGCAGCGCCGTCGTTCGGTCGGAGTCCGAAATCTTGGATTCTATGGATCCATGAATGGCTTTACCTTGGCATTCAACCAGACACTCTCGGCTGCCGTCCTTATTTGCCAGCAAAATATCGGCATAGCGCCTATCAAGCCCCGAAATCAGACGGGCGCTGCACGTCATACGAATCTCAACGTTATTGGTAAGGCGCAGCCCTTCGCCGCCGCGCAACCTCGAAAGGCTAAACAGCATCGAAGCCTGGACCTCGAGCGGCGATGCCGCGACCCCCGTAATGCATTTTGCGGCACGTGTGAACGATTTAGCACCGCGAAGCCCCCGGATCTTATCGACGTACTCTGAAAGGTCAGAGAGCTCGATCAAGGGAGGTCGTTTCCACAAGTCCGTTGAATTCCCCGAGGCATCCTTTACGTTTTCCCAGCCCAGCCGCGCGTCGCCCCACCGGTCCCCGTATGCCTGCTCAAGTGCCGTCTTTACCTGAGGCGCGATCTTGCACACGGCAAAGGTACCGCACATCTCATACATGCACATGATCAGGCGCTCGTTTGAGACCGAAGAAGCCAGGGTCAGCAGGGTAAAGAGCGGTGACGCGACATCGAGGCCAAACTCTGTCTGCCGCACGGAGTCAAACGGCCTCTCCCCGTTCCAAACATGCCTGACAATGCGATCGCCCTTACGTCCGCAGCTGCCCTGTGCCAACACGTGTAACGGGGTGCCCAGGAAATGCTTGACGAGCGGGTGCTCGCAAAGACGCTCCCTGCGCTGGTCGTCCGCAGAATCGGGCAGGTCCGGCATTATCGCCAAGACCTGTGGGGGTATCCGGTGATACCGAAAGGCAGATATGTCGCACAGTATGTCGTCCATGAAGTGTACGTACCCACTGCATCGTTTGTGAACCCGCTCAGACGGCGAGTGCGATGGCTCGGCCTGCGAACGGTAAATGCTGCTGCGCGCGCGTCGCGAATCTCTCAGGAGGCTTACAATCGGTTTGGAAAGCAGACTGATTGTGAGGTTGCATATGGTTGATGAGGACTTTGCCTGGCGGCTTGCGCAGGAGCTTGTGCGGATCGACAGCTCAGACCCGGGCGCGTATGAGAATGAAATTGAGCGGTATATCAAAGCGCTGGTTGAGGAACGGCTGGCACGGTTGAACTACCCGACACTCGATGCCATACGGATTGAGGAACTCGAGGTACTGCCCGGGCGCCGCAACCTTATGATCACCGTGCCCGGTTTGAGCGACGAGCCACGGCTCGTCTACATCTGCCACATGGATACCGTTACCTTGGGCAATGGCTGGGACGCGGACATCGCACCGCTTGGGGCGGTTGTGCGCAACGACAAACTCTATGGCCGCGGTGCCTGCGACATGAAGGGCGGCCTGGCTTGCGCCATTACCGCGCTTGCCCACACACTCGAGCGCGTGGCGGCGGATGGCGCGCTGCCACGCCGCGGCTTTTCGCTCATCTGCTCGGTCGACGAGGAAGACTTCATGCGCGGCTCAGAAGCCGCGATCGATGCTGGCTGGGTCGGCTCGCGCGAATGGGTGCTGGACACCGAACCCACCGACGGACAGATCCAGGTGGCGCACAAGGGGCGTACGTGGTTTGAGATTGAAATGGCCGGCGTCACGGCTCATGCAAGCCAGCCTTGGAAGGGCGCAGACGCCGTCGCCGCCATGGCCGAGGTCGTGTGTTCGCTCCGTCGCGCGTTTGCGGCGCTGCCCGCGCACGATGAGCTGGGACCATCGACCATCACGTTTGGCCAAATCGAGGGCGGATATCGCCCCTATGTCGTGCCCGACCGCGCCAAAGTCTGGGTCGACATGCGTCTGACCCCGCCGACCGATACGGCCGCCGCGACGCGCATGGTAGAGCAGGCCATCGCCGTCGCCGAAGCCGCCGTTCCCGGTTGCCATGGCAGCTACACCGCGACGGGCGACCGCCCCGCCATCGAGCGCGACCCGAGCTCTCCCCTTCTAGCAGCGCTCAAGCGTGCCGCCGATGGCGTGACGGACGCGGACACGACCGTCGGCTTCTTTACCGGCTACACCGATACCGCCGTCATTGCCGGCAAGACAGGCAACCGCAATTGTATGAGCTACGGCCCCGGCTCGTTGGCGCTCGCACACAAGCCCGACGAGTATGTGCCCCATGCCGATATCGTTCGCTGCCAAAACGTGCTCATCGCGCTCGCCGATAACGTGCTCTGGGACGCGAATGGACAAGTTGGGGCATAATAAGCCGCGAACAAACCGACTCGCGCGTTAGGACCGCCCATGAAAGCACTTCCGTTTCCCTGCATCCGCCCGGCTCAGGACCGTGTGCTCGAGGCGCTGCCTGCGATGGGCGGTATCCTGAGCGGCAACGACGCCCTGCGCGGCGCCATTGCTGACGGCCTAATGCTCAAGGATCCAGGCGCGGCGTATTACGTGTACGAATGCTCGGGCGAGCCGGGTCGCGCGACGGGTGTCGTGGCGATTTGCCCGGTTAACGTACTGACGGGTAGCGACGAGGCTGCCACCGAGAGCGTCGACGCACTCGCCGCCGCGCGCGCGATCGCCGAGCTTAAGGTGCAGCCCCGCCCTGAAACGCTCGCCTACGAAGCCTCGCCCGTCATGGATATCATCCTTGGCGCCGCCAAAGAAGGAGCGCCGCTCTATGCCGTCACCGACCCCGCCGGCATTACGCATCGCGTGTGGAAGGTCAAGCGCGAGGACGCCGTTGCCGCCATCCGCGCCATGCTCGATCAGGCGCCGGAGCCGACGCCGGCAGACGACCCCACCTACGCTGCCGCGCTGGCTGGGGCATCGCAGATTCTGGCCGATGAGGCCCGTGCCGCCGGAACGTACACCGGCAAGGAGCCGTTCAACTTTACCGTTGCCGTGCTCTTCCCCGCCGCGCAGGTCAGCGGCGTCGCGCCGCAAGTTCCGACAGGTCTGCTCACGCACCAGGTCGCGCGGTTCTAGCAAGACCAGACTGCCCAGCACAAAAATCGGCAGCTCAACAAACAGGGGGCGGAGATGCAGCAGGTACATGCATCTCCGCCCCTTTTGCGTCGAGAAGTATGCCGGCGACCCGTGCCGTCGCGCTCGCGTTATCCGCGCTGCGGACCCGCAGTAGCCACGAGCGGTTCAAGCCCCAGCTCGCGCGCGTAATCCTCCTGCGTAAAGACTTCGACCAGCTCAAACGTGTCGGATTCGTCGTCAAACGCAAAGTGTAGCACCGAGCAGTTGCCCGGAACGCGATCGCGTTCATCGGCCGCCGCGCCCTTGGTATGGTCCATGAACTCCTTGATGGCCGATCCGTGGCTCACCGCAAGGACGCACTCGTGGTCCGGGCGTCGCATGAGTTCGGTCAGCGTCGCCACCATGCGCTCGCGCACCTGGATCTGGCCCTCGCCGCCAAATTGACGATAGAAATCGCGCCACGGGCGCTCGGGCATGAGCATCACGCGCTCGGCCTCAAAGTCGCCAAAGAACCACTCACGCAGGCCGTCCAGGCGCTCGTACGCCAAGCCCGGCCACAAGTTGGCGATAGTCTGCTCGGTGCGATGAAGCGTGGAGGTGTAGGCATGATCGGGCTCAATGCCGCGCGCACGTAAAAACATGCCGGCGCGCGCCGCCTGGTCGCAACCCAACTGCGTAAGCGGCGAATCACTCCACCCCTGAATGATACGCTTAAGGTTGAATATTGTCTGCCCATGACGAACCAGATACAGGTCTTTATTCATAGGGGTCCTTTCGTTCGTTACCAATCAAGGAGCGAAAACGCCCCGTCGCAATAGCCAAAATGAAGCACGGCACCGTTGTCGGGTAGCTCTCCCCCGCCAGTCACATACTCAAGAAACTCCTGGCAGGCTGAGCCGTGGGAAACCGCCAGCACGCAGTCGTGCTGCGACCTGGCCATGATGCGGGACAGCGCCGCGACCATGCGCGACCGTAGCTCGCCTTCAGACTCGCCGCCAAAGGCCACCGGATAATCGCCCCAGGGCTGCGGCGGCATCTCGCGATTTGATGTGCCCTCCAGCGAGCCAAAATGCCACTCACGCAGGTCATCGACCAGCTCAATGGAACGGCCCTCGCCAACGATAAGCTCAGCCGTATGCCGCGCCCGGCCCAACGGCGAGGAATACACATGATCAAAGGCCACGCCACGCGCCGCAAACGCCGTACGCGCCGTCAGCGCCTGCTCGCGCCCGCGCGCCGTAAGCGGCGAATCGTGCCAGCCCTGCAAAATGCTCTGCACATTGAGCTCAGTCTGCCCATGACGCACCAAATACAGATCGGCCACATGCCCTCCCCTCGCACCACCGCAAAGGAGACAGCACCTTTGTGGTGATTTTGCCGCCGGATTGAACCGCAACGACGCTCAACTATACCAACACGTCGGCGAGCGAACGCTTGGGTACGTGGTGTACCTGTGCCTCGTCGCGCCAATAATTGATGGAGCCGTCGGGGTTGGAATCGATCGTATCGATCACCTGTGTCTCGGCCGGAACGCCAAACGCCATGATCAGCTTGAGCTCATACTTGTCGTTATCGAGCCCCATGGCATCGATCGCGTGGGGCGTAAAGGCCTTGAACATGCAGGCTGCCACCTCGGGCGTGGCGCTGCGGGCGGCGAGCATCATCGTCTGCGCGGCAATGCCCGTGTCGACCTCGGTAATGGGCGCGGCGGGCTTGCCCGGAACGGCGCGCTCGGCCAGAATCGCAATGTAGCTGGTCGGGCGCTCGCCCTCGGCAGGACCCGGCCAATCCTTAAGCGCGCCGGCCCACGTAAGCTCATCAAATACACGCGCGCAATCCTCGGCACCGCTCACCACATGAAAACGCAGACGCTGAGCATTGGCACCGCAGGGAGCCAGGTGCGCCAGTTCCGCCAGCTCGAGCAAAAACTCGCGCGGCACGCGCATGGACTCGTCAAAGCGACGGCACGTGCGGGCGCGACGAACCAACGCATCAAACGCGTCCAAGCCGAGCTTTTCGCGGCCCTGCTTTGCCATCGATTCTGCGCTTACCGGCGCCGCGGGAACTGCTTCGTTCATAGGGACCCCCAATACAAGCCAATTGTCCTTAGGAAAATCTAACCTAAAACGTAGGCAATTACATACAGCGGCGTAATGTTCTACAGCTGTTGATTAATCCTCACTGAAGCGGGAACAAAAGTAACAATTCGGGAATGTGGGGCGGCAATTCGTCCTTCCCGCCCCATGCATCGGCGCCCTTGGGCGATACTTGTTGCAGCACTTTTGGCGTACGCCGCACGGAGAGCAATGAACGCGACGTGCACCACACGGAAAGGAGACGTTATGGGCATCTTTAAGAACGATGACCAAAAATCGAGCCAGTTTGGATTTGACGAGAAAAGTATGGCGGGCAAAGCCGTCAAGGCCGTGCGCTGGATCTACGCCATCACGGGCGTCGTGGCGCTCATTGCTGGTATCGCGCTGCTTTTTGCACCCGCCAAGTCCCTCGTCTTTTTGACGACCGTCCTGGGCATCTACTTTGTGATTACGGCAGCCATCAGGCTGTTCACTGCCATTTTTGAGCCGCTGCTGCCCACCGGCTGGCGCGTGACGAGCATCATCTCCAACCTGCTCATTATCTTGGGCGGCGTCATAATCCTGCGCAACCAGGCCTTCTCGACCGCGACGCTCACCACGATGGTGGTTATCGTGGCCGGCTTTGGCTGGATTGTCGAAGGTGTCATGTCCATTCTGGAGTCCGAGCTTTCGTCCAACCGCGCCCTCGCCATCCTGAGCGGCGCGCTCTCCATCATCGCCGGCATGTTCGTGTTTATCTATCCGCTGTGGTCGGCCAAGATGCTCGTCATCTTTAGCGGCGCCGCGCTGCTGGTGTTTGGCGTAACGCTGATTGTTCGCGCCATTCAATTTGGCAAACTGGTGCACTAGATGCCGCGAACGCTCTTTATTGATGCCGACGCCTGCCCGGTCACGCGCGAGTCGATTGACTGCGCGCGGCGGGCGGGCGTCGCCGTTGTTATCGCCGGCAACAGCACGCAAAACCTGGAACGGCACATTCGCCACGACGACCCGCGCGATGCCGAGCACGCGCGACGCGGCTTTTGGGTCACGACGCTCGACGTGAGCGTGGGCGCCGACAGCGCCGACTTTGCCATTGTCGAACACCTGCAGGCGGGCGACGTGGTCGTGACACAGGACATTGGCCTGGCGAGCATGGTGCTCGGACGCGATGCCGCCGCCATCGGCGTTCGCGGTCGTATCTACGACAAAGCCACCATCGACATGCAGCTGTTTATCCGTCACGAGGAAAAGAAGGTGCGCCGCGCCGGCGGTCGCACTCGCGGACCGGCGGCATTTACCAGCGAAGACCGATCCCGCTTTAAGCGCAACCTCACCGAGCTGCTGCGCTAAAGCAAAAGGGTAGATTTTTGGGACATGCCCAGAAATCTACCCTTTTGCTTTTAGGCACGGAGAATGCGCAGGTCACGAGGGCAGATTTTAAGGCATGTCCCAAAAATCTACTTAGAGGCCAAAGGCGGACAGGACGAGGCCCCAACCGGCGCCGATGACGTACATCATGACTAGGAACAGGGCGTTTTCGCGGGCGCTGCGGTTGGTGCGGAACAGCACCAGGTAGCCCACGCCGGCGGAAATGAGCGTTCCGGCGAGCATCGGGGCCAGCTGCAGCGCGCCCTCGAGGTACAGCTGCGTAATGACGACGCTGGCGGAGCAGTTGGGGATCAGGCCAACAAGCGCCGAGCCCAGGACGGCGAGCGTCTCGTTGCCGCGCAGGAACTGCTCGATCGCCGACTCGCCAAAGGTCTCGAGCACGGCAACCAGAATCAGCGTTACCAGGAAAATAAATACCGAGACCTGCACGGTGTGCGAGATCGCGCTGCGGATGATCGACAGAACGGGCGCGCCCTCGTGGGAGTGCCCATGGTCGTGGTGGTGCTCGCGCTCGTCCGCGTGACCGTGGCCGTGGTGACGCTCATGTCCATGCCCATGCTCATCCTCATCGTCGTCGCAGCCGCAATGGTCGCGCTCGCACAGCTCGTGGATATGATCGGCACTCACGCCCGCCTCGGCCACCTCGTCAATGATGTCGCCACCGCTGTGGTCATCGTGCGCGCAGTTCACGTGGGCCGGATTGACCGCGGTCCCCAGCACGGTGCGACGAATCGCGGCATGCGCGCGGGCGTTACGGCGCAACCCGCGAATGGCGGCGTCCACG
>CAKUGX010000084.1 GCA_934654765.1 uncultured Collinsella sp.
CTCTACGACACTGCCATCTGCCTGCTCGCCGTCCTCGGCCTGCAGCTCGCCCTCAGGCTGATCCTCAGACTGACCCTGCTCAACATCATTTGAAGAGTCGGCCTCGTCGCCCTCGGTCTCGTCACTATTCTGGTTTTCGGTATCCCCGTTGTTGGTGTTGTCTACATCAGTAGACTCACTTGAGGAACCCCCCCCCATTACAGTTCCCTCGGTAGAGGCTGCCTGGGCATCGTTGGCAATGGCCTGCGAGATCGGGGGCATGACGAGCGACAGTACCAGGCTCAAAACGGAGGCTCCGCACAAAACACCTGCCAGTACACGGCGCGTCGCTTTTTTACTCTGCTTAGTTTTTTCTGAATTCGCTTTCATCGATGTCTCCTCCCCAAGAGACCGCGATCTTGCTCTTTCACCATCAAACGTATCTGCGCAATCTGTAATTGCGCTCGTTTAGTAATGCAATTATAACGATTGTTTAAACATCTGAGCAACAAAACCGACATTTTTGTAGCGAGTTCTCAATTCTCTTGACATTTGCTCAGATTTACCTTCGTTTATTCGCTATCTATTTTTTGTTTCTGCTGGTAATTTAGTTGCGTATTATTTTTTAATGGCATTAGATTTATTTGCACAACATTTTGCTCAAGAGCAAACATCCTGTGAACGGTCGAAAATCGACCGTGAACGGTAGATCATTAACCGGGAGGAATAGACTACCAAATTGATGGGAATATCTTTAACCCATCGGTGGTTAGAAGCGTGGTGTTCAAACAACTAAATTTGAATTTTCGCGCAGATTTTAGGCATCAATTCGCCCAAATCGCCTGAGGCCACCGCAAAGGAGTCTGCTCCCTTTGCGGTGGTTCTGCCCCAGCGCTACAGCAGATGTTCCTCGATAAAGATCGCGATGCCGTCTTCGTCGTTGCTCGCGGTCACAAAGTCGGCGGCGGTGCGGGTGGCGTCGCTGCCGTTTGCCATGGCCACGCCCACGCCGGCGTCGGCCACCATGCAGGTGTCGTTATCGGCATCGCCAAACACGCAGATGTTCTGGAGCTCCATGTCGTTGAGTTCCGCCACACGCACAAGGCCGCGCGTCTTGGACACGCGCGGATCCATGAACTCGTAGAGTCGCTGCGTGGTTTGCAGAGCCGCCGCCTTAACAGTGTTATCGGCAAACGTCGACGCCCGTTCAATCACCCGCGGCAATACCTCGGGCGCCATGGTAAACATCACCTAGGGCTGCGGCTCGCGCAAGAACTCGGCAAAATCGACCACCTGGTAGGGCACGCCGTCGACGCGTGACAGGTGCTCGACGCACGCGTTGCTCTCGGGCACGTAGAACACGCCGTCTCGAGGGCAAACGGGCGTTGCCGGAAGGTCCGCCATGTGTTTGCAGATGCGCGCGATGGTTTCGCCCGGCAGCGGGTAGCTCAGCTCGTTGATGCCGTGCGTGCGGTCGATGACCTCGGCGCCGCCACAGCCCACCAACACGTCCACCAGGCCGTCGATGCCCCAGAGCTCATACATGGCCTCGGTCGCGTGGGCGTCGCGCCCGGTGCACAGGCCAAAGAGCACGCCGCGCTCGCGCAGGGCGCGGATCGCTGCCACAGTGCGCGGGGACACCGTGTGCTCGCTTGTGAGCAGCGTGCCGTCGATATCGCAGAACACGGCTTTAATGTGGCTGAATGTGGCGTCCATGGGGGCCTTTCTGGGTTGCGTGGTGGTATGGGGTGTATTCGCAAGCGGCGTACATGGTATACCAATGCACGGGTCGTTGGGGCCCGACCGCTACAAAGGTGCCCGGCCCCTTTGTGGTGGTTCCCAGCACAATCCATCACAACATTCGGCGTTTTTCGGCAAAATCGCGATTTTCATCGAATGTTGTGACGGTTTTTACTGCTCTGCAGCACGATCCAAGTGTCCGCGTCCAAACAGCAACAGCGCCGCGGGAACGGCCGTCACGACCAAGCCCGCTCCCACGAGCGTCTGCTGCACGCCAAATGTTGCCGCCAGCCACGGGGCGATCGCCAGCGGGGCCACGCCGGCGAACATGTTGCCAAAGCCCATGACCGAGTTAACGCGGCCGAGCTGATCGAGCGGAGCCGTCGTTTGCACGATGGTGTTGTGGAGCGGATTGACGACACCCCAGGCAACGCCAAGGGCGATCTGGCCGATGAGCGCCACGCCCACGTACGGCGTGCCCACATAGAGCAGGCTTCCCAGGCCCACGGACATAAGCGCCACGAGCAGCGTTTTGAGGCTGACGAGGCGCGGCGGCAAGCGGAGCGCGACCGCAGCGCCCAGCACCGCGCCCACGCCACAGGCCGACGAGAGCCAGCCCATCCACTCGACGCCGACGTGCAGGACGTCGCGATAGAAGAACGACTCCAGCGGGTCGAAGGCACCGTAGCCAAAGTTCGAAAGAAAGATGATGCAGAAGAGCAGGGCGAGGACGCTGTTGGTGAAGACCGTCTTGATGCTGGTCGCGAAGGTGGCACGGGCGGACGTTCCGGAGTCGGGGCCTTGCTTGGCCTTGGCCAACGTTGTGCCACTGGCTGCGGATTTGCCTCCGTGCGCGGAGGCACTGCCTGCCCGCGGCGCAAAGCCCCAGCCGGCGATGAACGCCAGCACGGTAAACAGCATCATGAGCACAAACACCGCACGCGACGATGTGGCTGCCGCGACAAAAGCGCCCAACGCAGGCCCGACAATAATGCTCACGTTGGAGAACATGGTGATGGCGGAGTTGATGTCTTTGAGCTCGACGGGGTCGTCGGTGAGGTAGGCCGGATAGGACGTGGCGATGGGCTGGGCGAACCCCATTACAAAGCCCAAGAGCACCGCGCCGGCAAGGACCGTTCCGGTCGCGCTGCCAAAGGCGATGATCGCCGCGCCGGTTGCCAGCGTGCCGACGATGCTCAGCAGAAAATGGCGGCGCGGCCCCCAGGCGTCGAGCGCTGCACCGCCCGCAAAGGACCCCAGGATTACGAAGACGTTCATAAACAGGACGGCCAGCGACGTCGCGACGACCGAAGCGCCGTCCGCATAGGTGAGCGTTCCGATGACGCCGATAAAATAACTGGTCTGAAACCCGGTGTAGATGAGAAAGCGCATTGCCACCAGGCGCTTGGCCTGCGTGGACAGCGATGGTTGGGATTTTGAAATTAGAGATAGGGACATAGGCGCTCCTTGTTGCATACGAATACGGGCCGCGGGCATTGACCACCGACCATCGACTCAATCTTTCTGTATGCAACGTTAAGGACGCATCGGGCCCCTTCTCTCCGTTTTTGCCAGCACGAACTACTTGGTAGATTTTAAGACATGTTCCAAACATCTACCAAAGCAAAAACCACCACAAAGGCGCCTGCCTGTGGTGGCCCAATGATATGGCAACGTAGCGAGCCGGTTCCAAGTGCCCCAGGTCGCCCCGAAAGAGGAGCGACGCGTACTTTGGTACGCGAGCGACGGTTTGAGGGGCGAGATGGGTTGCTTGGGGCCGGCGCAGCGTCAAGCCTAAAGGTGGTCTTGGATGAGGTCGCAGATGGCTCGGGCGTCGTTGATGTTGATGGCTCGGGTCGCGAAGCCGGCGTCGAAGGCCTGACGCGCCAGGGCTTCGTTGCAGGCAAGGGCCAGCGTGTGACCGTCGACCAGGTCGAGCGAGCTCTTGCCGCGCAGACGGTCGACACCGGAGCGCGCGACGACGATGTTGTCGAAGCCCTCGGTCTTGTAGCCCTCGATGATCACCACGTCAACATCGTTGTAGCGCGACAGCAGCTCGCGCGCGGGCATCTCGTCCTCCTCGCGCGTGTCGGCGTACTCCGCCCAGCGCGTGGCGCAGATGAGGCCCACGTGCTTGGATCCGGCCTGGTGATGACGCCAGGTATCCTTGGCGGGCACGTCGATATCGAAGCCATGGTGCCCGTGATGTTTGAGCGAACCCACGCGCAGGCCGCGACGGGTGAGCTCGGCGATAACCTTCTCGACGAGCGTGGTCTTGCCCGAGTTCTGGTAGCCGATAAACGCGATGGCGGGGACGGCGGGCGTGGGGGCCGCGGGCACGGCCGGGGCGGATGCGCTCGCAGGCGCGGCACCATCGGCAGCGGCTGCCTCGGCAGCAACAGCTTGACGCTCCGCGCGATCCCACACGCCCGAGCGGCCACCCTCCTTGTGCAGCAGGCGCACGTCGACAATCTCCATGCCGCGGTCGACGGCCTTGCACATGTCGTAGATGGTCAGGCACGCGGCGCTCGTTCCGGTCAACGCCTCCATCTCAATGCCCGTCTTTCCCGTCACACCTGCCGTGACCAGCACATGAAAGCCGACCTGCCCGTCCGAGCGCGCCGGCGCCCAGCCCTCGGGCGTCTCGTCGGCCGGCGTTCCCGCCGGAGCGATGGGCTCGATATCGCACTTGCTCTTGGTGATGAGCAGCGGGTGGCACATGGGGATGATGTCGCTCGTGCGTTTGATGGCCATGATGCCCGCCACGCGCGCGCAGGCGAGCACGTCGCCCTTCTTGGCGCGGTCCTGCAGCACCATGGCCTGCGTCTCGGGATGCATGAGGATGGTGCCCTCGGCGATAGCAATGCGATGGGTCTCGGCCTTGTCGGACACGTCGACCATGCGTACCTCGCCCTTGGCGTCCACGTGCGTCAGCTCGTCGCGACGAGCGTCGCGGGCGGGCTCGGTGGCAGCGCTGGCAGTCGGCTGCGCGGACGCGTCGGCGTTGTCGGCATTCACCGCGGCCGCATGGGCAGACATCGCGGCCCTGCGAGCGGCCTTGGTGGCATCGGCGTACCTGCTCTTGGCCATATGATCATCCTCCGATTTGGGACATAAATCGTTGCGTGCCCTCAATTATCGCGTGTTCCTGCGGTTTGTGGGCCACGGCATCACGCCAAATCGAAAGTACCTGCATATCATCACCACGGCGCAGCGCCTCACGCACCGAATACTCGGCATCGCTGAACAGGCAGGGGCGTACGTTGCCGTCGGCCGTCAGGCGCAGACGGTTGCAGCTCGCGCAAAAATGGTTGGACATGGCGCTAATGAAGCCGACCGTGCCCGCCGCACCCGGAAAGCGCCAATAGCGCGCAGGGCCCGCGCCAGCAGGAGCGTCGTTGATGTCGAGCGGTTCGAGCTCGCCCAGTCCCACCGCGGTGGCCCCGGCATTGATGCGCACCCGCAGCTCGTCGCTCGGCACGGTGTCGCTCGCGTCCCACAGCTCGGGATTGAGCGCGGGCGCATGCGGGTCCACGGCGCAATGCGAGCTCGTACGCTCGTCGCCAATGGGCATGTATTCGATAAATCGCAGGTGAATGGGACGATCGACGGTCAGGCGCGTAAGGGCCGCCACGTCCTGGTTGAGCCGGCGCACAACAACGCAGTTGACTTTAACGGGTTCAAAGCCCCAGGCCAGTGCCGCGTCGATGCCGGCCATGGTCTGCTCGAGTCGACCCAGGCGCGTGATCTTTCCAAAGAGCGTAGGGTCGAGCGTATCGAGCGAGATGTTGACGCGATCAAGCCCGGCGTCTTTGAGCTGCGGCGCCAGCTTGGGCAGCAAGGCACCGTTGGTGGTAAGCGAGATGTCCTCGATCTGCGGGATCGCGCGGATGTCGCGAATGAGCGGAATAATGCGGCGGCTGACCAGCGGCTCGCCACCCGTCAGGCGCACACGGCGAATGCCCTCCCCCGCCACCAGACGCACAAAACGGGCGATTTCCTCGGCGCTGAGTAGCTCGTCGTGCGCGCGGGGCGCCACGCCGTCGGCCGGCATGCAGTAAATGCAGCGGAAATTGCACTTGTCGGTAACGGCAATGCGCAAGTAGTTGATGTTGCGGCCAAAACCGTCATGTTGCGTGCACTCGTCCACGCAATCCTCCCCTCGCGCAGGCCATTATTCTTCAGAGAATATAGTACCGCACACGGGAATCGCGCCGACACTCGTACGACAGGGCATGCCATTCGAGCAAGAAGGGCTTCTCGAGCCCATCCTCAGCATCCAAACCGTCCCAACATTCGATGCTTTTCCCGATATTGGCAAAAAACGTCGAATGTTGGGACGGTTTAGGTGTCCGCAGGGCTCGGAAGACAAGCCAGACGCCCCTAAAGGCCGCCGTTCCAGTGCCGAATCACGAATTCCCGCAGGTCATTCTGCCGTTTCTGGAACGCCTCGCTTCGGTCGCACTTGAGGCCCATAGCGAGTGCAATGGCATTCATCGCCCGGTGCAATTGCAGCTGATGAGCAAACTGAGTCCCAGTGAGGACGATCATCCTAAAGCCAAGCGCGCTCAGAACGGTCATACGCTCCGCATCCGACGCACTGCGCTGTTTATCGAGATGGTCCGAGCCGTTGTATTCAATCCCCGTACCGCTCGCAGGTGCATATACATCGATCTCGAAATACCCAGCCTTAGCGAGATATTTGAACTCGTTGGGAACATCGACCCGATGGTTGAGCTCAACCCTGGTGTACCCTAGCCCGCCTTGGGAACGCTTCGCGACGACCATGATCGCAGTGGCCGTCTCCATGGGCGACCGCGCACCATCGTGCACGCGTTTGAGCACGGCAGCCGCACGTGTAGTCCCCTGACGAGATCGGTTCTCATCGCAATAAGCGATCAAGTCGGCAACGGTATACCTCTGCCCCATCTCGATATAATCGCCTGACGACAAATGATTCAAATGGTATCGAGCGCAGATTTCATACCCATATTCCAGCTGCTCGGGTTCGCTCATCCACGAACCCGCTTGGACAAAGCACATGGCCTCATCAACCACCAAGAGACCCTCTGCCACCTCGATAAGATGATCCGAAGGTATGGGCGCCCCAAACACGTGGCGTCGGAGACCCGCCGGCCGAGAGCGTTCAAAATCGAAGCTGACCAGCGTGTCGATACGATCGAGCTCCTCATGTGGAATACCAAGTGAGGCCAGATAGTCGGCAACGATCTCGACCGCTGCAGATATCCTCAATCCCTTGGCATCGAGCCCCAATTTGGGCAGGCTCGCGGTCGGCTGCGCCTCGCTGGCAATCGAGTCCTCATCGTATAGACTGCTTGCTCGCGAAAGCGGCTCAGATGGGCGCGCCACGTTGTGGTACAGCCAGGCAGTCTTATGGGACAGGACGATCGGCAAGTCCATGAGCCCTCCAATGGGTCGGATAACCAACCTTATTCCCCTGCTCGCGGATTCGCACACCTTCGCATGCAAGTTAGCGATTCCACCCGATCGGATGACAGAAAAACCGTCCCAACATTCGATGCTTTTCCTCAAAATCGAGAAAAGTGTCGAATGTTGGGACGGTTTGAGACGAGGTGAGGAGCATGGAGGGCCAAAGTACCGTGCCCGAACGGGTTAATCCAGCTCTTTCAAGCCGTGCGCCAGCTGCCAGTACTCGCCGTGCTGGGCCAGGAGCTCCTCGTGGGTGCCGCGCTCGATAATGCGACCGTGTTCGAGGACCATGATGGCGTCGGCGTCGCGGACGGTGGACAGGCGGTGCGCGATCATAAACGTGGTGCGGCCGCGCATGATGCGGTCCATGCCGCGCTCGATGAGCTTTTCGGTGCGTGTGTCGATGGAACTTGTCGCCTCGTCCAGGATGAGCACCGGCGGATCGGCCACGGCCACGCGCGCGATGGCGAGCAGCTGGCGCTGGCCTTGTGACAGGTTGGCGCCGTCGGCCGTGACCGGCGTGTCGTAACCTTGTGGCAAGCGGCGGATAAACGAGTCGGCGCAGGCAGCCTCGGCGGCGGCGCGCACTTCCTCGTCGGTCGCATCGAGCTTGCCAAAGCGGATATTCTGGGCAATGGTGCCGCTAAACAGGTGCGTATCCTGCAGCACGATGCCGAGCGACCCGCGCAGGCTGGCCTTGGCGATGTGCTTGACGTCGATGCCGTCGTACGTGATCTCGCCATCATCGACCTCGTAGAAGCGGTTGATGAGGTTGGTGATGGTCGTCTTTCCGGCGCCCGTCGAGCCCACGAAAGCGATCTTCTGTCCCGGCTTGGCAAACAGGTTGAGGTCCGTGAGTACGCGCGTGCCCGGCACGTAGGAAAAGTCCACGGCATGAAAGCGCACGTCGCCGGCAAGCGGAACCAACCCGGTCACAAGCTCGGTACCGTCCGCCGCCACCGCGCGACCCGCATCGTCGACCGAGGCCACGTCGTGCAGATGCCCGTACGTGCCCACACCGCGGCCCTCGGGAATCTTCCACGCCCACGCGGACTCGCCCGTCTGCACCAGCTCCACGCAGCCCTCGTCCACCTCGGGCTCAAGGTCCATTGCGGCAAACAGGCGCTCGGCGCCGGCCAGCGCGTTGAGCAAGAAGTTGCCCAGCTGCGTGAACTGGTTGATGGGCATGGCCGCCTGGCGCACAAAGACCAGGTAGCTCGCGAGCGCGCCCACGTCGGCAAGTCCCTTGATGCAGAGCATACCGCCCGCCACCGCAACGATCGCGTAATTGGCATACCCGATCACCACGGTCATGGGCACCATCGAGTTGGCATAGGCCTGCGCGGCGCCACCGGTGCGGCGCAGCTCCTGGTTGCGCGTGTCAAAACCGGCAACGTTGGCCTGCTCGTGATTAAAGACCTTGATGACCTTTTGACCCGAGACCATCTCCTCGACATATCCGTCCAAGTCGCCGAGCGACGCCTGCTGGGCGGCAAAGAAGCGCTTGGAGCGGATACCCGAGTAGCGCGCGTACAGCACGATGGCCGCGTCGCACGCAAGCGTGATAATCGTGAGCTGCCAGTTGAGGATGATGAGCATGGCCGTGGTGCCGATGACCTGGATCGTCGCCTGAATCACGTTGGCAAAGCTGTTGTTGAGCGCCTCGGAGACGGTGTCGACGTC
>CAKUGX010000085.1 GCA_934654765.1 uncultured Collinsella sp.
AGGCTCACGGCCAGGTTAACCAGTAGCGCGAGGATAGAGATTTTGATGGATGCCTTGGCGCCAAAGCGCTTGCAGATCATGTCCTGGCACAAAAACGAAACCCAGCTCACCACAAAGCCGCAATCGAGTGCCAGATACGGCAGGCTGATAAGCTCTTTGTTGGCCAGCAGGTTCATCATGATGACGCTCACGAAAAACAGCGAAACCGTTGCCGCGGGAATGCTCCGCAACAGGACCTTGTAGTCCTCCATGACCTTCTTGATCATTATGTACTCCTTTGGTTTTAGGTTTAACGAGCAGGATATCGGACCCGAACTGCTCGGACGCCCCGGTCTTGAAACGACGGTGGGTATGATAGCCGCTTATACGGCATCAGGCAAGTAAACGGCGCGGCAGCCCCGCAGGGCCACCGCGCCGATGCGCTAAAAGGCCACGTTGCCAAACTCCGACAGGATAAGGTCGGGGTTGTGGTCAGTTGCCCAATCCACGTTCCACGGGCTCGTGAACAGCAGCAGCTTACCGCCGCGCATGTCCTCGACGCGCAGGGTGTCGCGCGTGAGCGAAAGAGCCGGAATGTCAATGGTATCGGGGTCGTTCTGAATCCAGCGAATGTCCGTATAGGGCAGCGGCTGGCGACGAACCTCAACACGATATTCGGCCTTGAGGCGGCGCTCGAGCACCTCAAACTGCAGCACGCCGACCACGCCCACGATGACGCTCTCCATACCGGCACCCAGCTCGCGGAAGATCTGGATGGCGCCCTCCTGGGCAAGCTCCTCCATGCCCTTCACAAACTGCTTGCGCTTGAGCGTATCGACCTGCGTAATGCGGGCGAACATCTCGGGGGCAAACGTCGGGATCTGCGGATACTGCACATGGCGCTTGCCAGAGCACACGGTGTCACCGATGCTAAAGATACCCGGATCGAACAGGCCCACGATATCGCCCGCGTATGCCTCGTCCACGATGGCGCGGTCATCGGCCATCATCGACGTGCCCGTGGCAAGCTTAAGCTTGCGGTTGCCCTGCACGTGGAAGGCGTCCATGCCGCGCTCGAACTTGCCCGAGCAAATGCGCACAAAAGCGATGCGGTCGCGGTGGTTCTTGTCCATGTTGGCCTGGATCTTAAACACAAAGCCGCTAAAGTCATCGCGGCAGGGATCGACCGGCTCGCTGGTGAGCGTATCGGTATAGGCGCGCGGCGTCGGGGCCAGACGCAGGAACTCCTTGAGGAAGGGCTCCACGCCAAAGTTGGTGAGCGCCGAGCCAAAGAACGCCGGGCTCAGCTTGCCGCAGGCCACGGCATCCAGATCGAGCTCGTCGCCGGCGCCATCGAGCAGCTCGATGTCGTCCATTAGGTTCTTGTGGTTCTCCTCGCCGATGAGCTCATCCATGGAAGGATCGCCCAGCTCGGCCTCGACCTCGGCAACCTTTTTGGTGGCGTTGGCGTGGCCGTCACCCTCAAAGGCGATGACGCGACGGGTCTGGCGGTCGAACACGCCGCGGAAGTTACGGCCGCTGCCGATGGGCCAGTTCATGGGATACGTGTTGATGCCCCGGACGTTCTCGATCTCTTCCATGAGCTCAAACGGATCGCGAGCCTCGTGGTCGAGCTTGTTCACAAAGGTGAAGATGGGAATGTGGCGCAGCGTACAGACCTTAAAGAGCTTTTTGGTCTGGGCCTCGACGCCCTTAGCGCCGTCGATGACCATGACTGCGGCGTCGGCGGCCATAAGGGTACGGTAGGTATCCTCCGAGAAGTCCTGGTGGCCGGGGGTATCGAGGATGTTGACGCAGGCGCCATTATAGGTGAACTGCAGCACCGAGGAGGTAACGGAAATGCCGCGCTCCTTCTCGATGTCCATCCAGTCCGAGACGGCGTGCTTGGCCGAGCTCTTGCCCTTGACCGAGCCGGCAGTCTGGATGCTGCCGGTATAGAGCAGCAGCTTCTCGGTAAGCGTGGTCTTACCGGCGTCCGGGTGGCTGATGATCGCGAATGTGCGGCGCGACGAGATTTCATCCGACAGGCTTGCCATGCGGATCCTTTCTTGCATTGAGTGCATTACGTCGATGTAACCGCATTATTGTAGCCGCGAAATGCTGTGGCAGGGCGCCTATCAGGACAAATACATCAGTCAAGGCCCGGGCAGCCGGCCCAATCCGAATTTATCTCTTGCGTAACTGTGCATAGTGTATATATACTGTGCTTACCGGTTATATACACGTGTAGCCCATCAGCTAAGGAGCCGCTGTGGACATCATCCTATCCAATTCGAGCGACAAGCCCATCTACGAGCAGATATCCTCGCAGGTCAAAGCTCAGATACTCTCGGGGACACTCGCTGCGGGAGCCAAACTCCCCAGCATCCGTGCGCTTGCCAGCGACCTGGGTGTGAGCGTCATCACCACCAAGCGCGCCTACGCCGACCTGGAGCAACTTGGGTTTATCTGCACCGTGCAAGGCAAAGGCTGCTTTGTCGCCGAGGGCAACCAAGAGCTCTTGCGCGAAAACCAGCTCTGCCATGTCGAAGAGCTGCTTGCGCAGGCAACGACACAGGCAGAAGCCCTGGGCGTCACGCGCGAGAAACTGCACGAAATGCTCGACCTTGTTGCCCCCGAAACCATGCAGTAGCCATCTGCAAGAAAGGCTATACCATGCAAAACTTGCTAGAACTCAAAGGTGCCTCACGCCGTGTAAGCGACCGCTTTTCGCTGCGCAACGTCACGTTTGCCGTGGAGCCCGGCCAGATTGTTGGCTTTGTGGGCGCAAACGGCGCCGGAAAGACAACGACCATCCGCGCCGCACTCGGGCTCATAAAGCTCGATTCCGGCGAGGTATATCTGTTTGGACAGCGCTGCGATGCCAATGCGCCCGATGAACAGCAACGTCGCACGCGCTCTCGCATCGGACTCGTGCTGGACACGTGCCCCTTCCCCACCACGCTCAAGGTGGCCGAGGTCGAGGCGCTCGTAGGCTCAGCGTACCCCACATGGAGCCACGAAACGTTCACCGGCCTCAACGATCGATTTGGCCTCGACCCCAAGGCAAAGGTCAAAGACCTCTCCCGCGGCATGGGCATGAAGCTGCAGCTCGCGTGTGCGCTCAGCCACAAGGCCGAGCTGCTCATTCTGGACGAAGCCACGGCTGGCCTCGATCCCATGGCACGCGAGGAACTGCTCGACGAGCTGCTCGCCTTTGTTGCCGACGGACAGCACGGCATATTGTTCTCGAGCCACATTACATCCGATCTTGAACGTGCCGCCGACCGTGTTGTCTGCATCGATAACGGCTCGATCGTGTTCGATATGCCGCGCGAGGACATTACCGACCGCGCCGGCATTGCCCACTGCACCCAGGCGCAAGCTGTCGAGCTAATGGCTTGCGTCGAAGGCGCCCGCGCCACCTGTCATGCCTACAGCGTTGACGTGCTGGTCCCCAATCGCCGCGAAGCGCTCGAGGCCTTTCCCGAGATTCCCTGCGACCGGATTTCCATCGATGACTATCTGCGCCTTACGCTGAAAGGAGCCTCCAAATGAAACGCGCTTTTAAGTCCGAAACCGCCATCGCACGCTCGTTTCTCCCGAGCATCGCCGGCGTCGGCCTGTTCATATTCGTCGTGCTGACCCTTGCCAACGCGACAGACGGCGATTCCGGCATGAGCGCCGGCACCTGCGCGGTCAGCGCCATGTCACCCATTATTATCATGAACTCGCTGGCTGGCTACGATAACCAAAACGGTTGGGAGCGCTATCGGGCAACGCTGCCGTTTTCGCGCAAGGACATCGTCTGCGCACGCTACCTGTGCATTATTGCCTTCTCGACCGTCATGGCATGCGCGGCTACGCTTCTGAACATCCTCGCCCTTCCGTTCTTTGATCACATGGGCATCCCTTCGACAAGCCAGACGGTCTTTGAAATCGCAACCGCCTCGGCGGCATCGATGCTCATCTCCCTCATGATGGTGTTTTTGGCGCAGCCGATATTCTTCCGATTTGGACACATGGAGGCGCTGCGCCTTTCCGTCGGCCTGTTTGCCCTGCTTGGCTGTGGCACCATGGCAATGCTGAGCTCCTCCAACCCCATCAGAAACTGGCTCATGTCATTTGCCGGGGCGAATCCCGATCCTGCCGTCCTCGGCTGCCTGTGTGCGGGCATCGCGGTATTGGCCCTCGTGCTATGTGCACTTAGCTGCATCGTCAGCACCAAGGTCTACCGGGCACGCGACCTGTAGGCGAGCGCGGTATCATCGGGCATGCGCCGCAGATCTGGCGCGGTTTATTATGAGGAGGTGTCCAACCCGTGTCGTGGGTTACGGCAGCATTTGCATCGGCTTTCTTTGCCGGCATCACATCCATTTTGGCCAAATGCGGCATCAGGCACACCGACTCCGATGTTGCGACCGCCATCCGTACTTGCGTGGTGCTCGTATTTGTCTGGGCAATGGCGAGCATTTCTGGATCCATCGGAGCAATCGGCGCCATTCCCGCCAAGGCCTGGCTATTCCTCACCCTCTCGGGACTCGCCACCGGCGCCTCGTGGATCTGCTACTTTAAGGCTCTCAGTATCGGAGACGTCAACAAGGTTGTACCCGTCGACAAGATGAGCACCGTGCTCGCCGTCCTCATCGCCATTGTGCTGTTTGGTGAGACAGGCAACCTGGCGGTCAAACTCGCGGGAACCGCCGTCATCACGCTCGGCACCTTTTTGATGATCGAGAAAAAGCAGTCCGCCGGCGCAGGGCACAAGCAAGACCGAACCTGGCTCGCTTACGCCCTTGGCGCCGCCGTGTTCGCAGCACTCACCTCCGTCCTCGCCAAGATCGGCATCGAAGGTGTCGAGTCAAACCTGGCTACGGCAATCCGCACCTGCGTGGTACTGGTTATGGCATGGGCGATTGTGATTGCCAAGGGAAAGCTGGAGCATGTCGTGCGCATTGACCCGCGCGAACTCGCGTTTCTCGCGGCATCGGGCATCGCGACCGGCGCGTCATGGCTGCTGTACTACTACGCCATCGCTGCAGGCCAGGTGAGCGTCGTCGTGCAAATCGACAAACTATCGATTGTCGTATCGGTGCTGTTCGCACGCCTGGCCTTCAACGAAAAGTTGTCGCGTCGAAGCGCCATCGGCCTTTTCCTCATCGTGCTGGGCACCGCCGCGCTCACGATTTGGAAGTAGCGTCGGTACCAAGCGGGATCCAGCTCGCCTAGCTCACCCGCAAATCTGTGACAAATGGCACGTCCCCGGCCCGTGCGCAACGTTCTATAATCAAAGCGTCACGGGCCTCGGCCCAATTTCGATCATCCAAGGGGATGTCTTTTTGGTCATTGTTCTTTAGGGAACGGTCAATCGCATACAAATTGAAAACGGCCGTCTTGCGGCCGTGGTTTGTTGCGCCGTTCCGCCTCCGTCATCTGCCACATATGCACCTGATAGGAAAGAACAATGAACTCTGCAAAATCTCAATCCTTCCCAAAAGCAACCAGCTTCGACGCGGCACTCGTGCACTCTAAGATTATGGGCCCCAATCCCCTCAAGCTCTGCGAAGAGCTGCTTCGCGATGTGCATATCCCCTGCGGCGTCCGCGTCTGCGACCTTGGATCGGGCACCGGCATTACCAGCGCCCTGCTTGCCCGCGAATACGGATTTGACACTTATGCTGTCGACCTGTGGAGCGATCCTGTCGAAAACCGCGCGTTCTTCGATTCACTCGGTATTCCCCGCAACACGATTCACCCTGTTAAGGCGGACGCCTCACAGGGGCTCCCGTTTGAGCACGACTTTTTTGATGCAGTCGTGAGCATCGACTCGTACAACTACTACGGCCGCGACCCGCACTATCTGGACGAGCGCCTACTCCCCTACGTAAAGCAAGGCGGGATGCTCTACTTAAGCATCCCCGGCATGGTTCGCGACTGCCACGACAACCTGCCCGCCTGCCTGCTCAAATCCTGGACACCCGAGCAGCTCGACTACATGCACGACATAACCTGGTGGCGCGCCATAATCGAGCCGACCCCCGGCGTCGAGATTGTCTCGATGCGGCCTATGCTCTGCACGGACGAAGCATGGGAAGACTGGCTCGCCTGTGACAACGAGTACGCAGCAGGCGACCGCGCTGCCGTTGAAGCCGGCGCGCTCGAATACCTCAACACCATCGCCATCGTGCTGAGAAAGTTCTAAACAATAGCCGCGCGAGGTCGCAAACAAACGGCCTCGCGCGGCTTCTTTAAAACGAGTTCTGAACAAACGCAAAGCACAATACGCTACTTGCGCAGCGGCTTGGGCAGCGGAATGCCTGCCGCAATGACTGCGGCGATGATCATGCAGACGATACCCTTGAGCGGGAAGCACATGAGCAGCAGGCCCACGACCATAACCGGCTGACGCATGACCGCACCCATCGTCGATGCCGTGCAGACGGCGACGCAAAAGACCGGATCGGCACCGGTGAGGATGGCAAGGCCGTAGCCCAGGCTTACGCCCGAGAAGATAACCGGGAAGAAGTGGCCGCCGCGCCAACCAAGGTTGATGAGGGCGGGCGTCAGCATGGCCTTAACAAGGCCGGTCGCGATAAGCACGCCAGCGGGAATGGTGAGGTAGGTCTCCATAAGTACGTCGGCCTGGGTCTCACCGGCAAACATGGTGTAGGGCAGGACCGTTCCGCAGATGGCGAGCGCCAGACCAGCCAGCATTGCCTTGACGACAGGGCGCTCCCCTATGGCATGGGACAGTGCCTCGCTTGCATGCTCAGAGACAAAGTACAGCCAGCCGCATACGGTGCCGACCAACGCCAGCGGAATGAGCCAGACAAGCTCCAGGTTGCCCACCTCGGCGGACTCGAACCTCGGCATGCCCATGCCGCCGCCCATAAGCTGTCCGAGCAGCAGGTAGGTGCCCAGACCGCCGGCAATCGCAATGCCGTAGACCACGGTCTTTTGCGCCTTGGGGAGCTTGATGGTGATCTCATCGGATGCGGGGTCCTCGTCGCCGTCGGCGCTACCGGCGAGCGGTGCCACAAAGCCAAAGACGGGCGCGGTAAAGAGTGCCGTCAGGGCAGCCTGGGTGCCCAGCAGCGTGAGCTCCCTAAACTCGGCGCCAAAGCGACGCATGCGATCGCCGACCCAGCTGCACAGACCCGCGATAACGCCGGTCAGGCCGGCCTCCGGTCCAATGCTGCCGCCAAACAGCAGCGGCAGCAATGCCGCGAGCGAAAGCTTGCCCAGATTGTCATACGGGTAGCGTCCGTCTTGTTTGACCTTGGCCATCACCTGGTTAAGGTCGTCGGTCTTGGTGCCCGTAATCTTTTCGTACAAACCGATCAGCAGGCCGCCCAGCAAGCAGACGAAAAACGGGTACGGCAGAAAGCCAAACGGGCCGCTGGCAAGCTCGGGCGAAGCGACGCCCAGCGCGTGCGGAATCTCGGTCCATAGATAGTCGATACCGTGCTCCATCGCAAAGAAGAACAGCCAGACCGCGGCGCCCGCAAACGCACCGGTCACGGCCACGCTAACTAAAAACAGTGCACGGTTTTTGGGTTTTGCAAGGTTATCCATCGGGACCTCCCGTGGTCAAAATCGACAAAGATACGTTTTATTGTAGAGCGAGCGTTGCCCGAACGAGCCAACCATCTGCGCCGCAAACGGCACCATTGGGAGTCATAGCGGAGCAGGCTCAAGACTTATCCGTTGATAATCGAGGCAATCTCGCGCAAATCGTCGGCGAAGTAGATGCCGTGCTGGCGCCTCGGGCTCGAAAGCCCCTTATCAATCATGTGCCCGAGCAGCGACTTGAGGTCGTTGTAGTAGCCGTCCAAGTTATACAGGATGCACGGCGCGCTCAGATGCCCCAGCGACACGGCCGACATGACCTCGGCAATCTCCTCGAGCGTACCCGTCCCACCGGGAAAGGCGATGAACGCGTCACCGAGCTCAATCATCTTGGCCTTGCGCTCGGCCATATCGCTCGTCACAATGAGGTCATCGATACCGTCATGTTGAAACTCGGCCTCGATAAAAAAGCTCGGCTCCACGCCCGTCACATGACCGCCAGCATCGAGTACGCTATCGGCGAGCGCACCCATCAGGCCCGACTTGGACCCGCCGTATACCAGTGCGTGGCCGTTGGCGCCAATCCACGTGCCGAGCTCTCGCACCGCGGGCAGAAACGCCGGGTCGTTACCGACGCTGGCGCCCAGGTATACCGTGATATTCAATATCAATCCCCCTCATCGTGACGCGCGGCGCCAGTTCTAGCGTTGGCGGCGGCGATATTCGCGCACACGGCGCGACAGGTCGGCGAGCTCGTCACGATCGAGCTCTTCCAAATGCTCAAGATCGTCCATAAAGCGCGCCATGGTGTCCTTTTGGCGCAGCTTGATGAGCGTGTTGCAGTAGTTCACCGCAACACCCGTGAGCATAGCGATGTAGAAGATGCTAATGACGCTCAAGACGACCGTGATGACGCGGGCGACCGGCGTCTCGGCCGGAATATCGCCAAAGCCGATGGTCGAAACGGTCTCAAAGCTAAACCAGAGCCCGTCACCAAAGGTGAGGGTCGTGGGCTCAGACAGCCAGACAGCCGTCGAGCACAGCAGATAGAAGAGAAGGAACAGGCCCGTGATGCGCACGAAGCCGGCCTGATGCAACACATCGGCAAGCGTCCTGAGCTTTTTCATCGCGACCCCTTCCGCGGACAATCAATCACATT
>CAKUGX010000086.1 GCA_934654765.1 uncultured Collinsella sp.
ATCATCAGCCCCCTGTAATCGACCGGTCCCCAAGCGCTGGCCGGGGTGGGGCGCGGGGTTTGATCGCCTGCTCGGGCAGTCCTGCTCGCACGGAGAGCACATTAAGTGCTCTCCGGCTCGTGCGGAACTCGCGATCGACCTTATGCCCCGCCCCTCGGGACTAAGGATACATGGTTGGAGTTGGTAGATGGCAAAATTTATTAGCTGGGGACGCAGCGTGGGCTCATATCGAAACATCTTCACTACCGAATTAATAAAAAAGAAGTACCGCTTGGGGGCGGTACTTCTTTTGAAAGCGCGTGCGAGTTGTGACCTTGGTGGTTCCCAATTACAGGCCGCAGGCTGCTTTGAGTTCTTCGACTCGGTCGGTATTCTCCCAGGTGAAGTCGGCGTCTTCGCGGCCGAAGTGACCGTAGGCTGCCGTCTTTTCGTAGATGGGGCGACGCAGGTCTAGGTCGCGGATGATTGCGCCTGGGCGCAGGTCGAAGGTCTTCTCTACGGCCTCGACGATCTTGTCCTCGGCGACCTTTGCGGTACCGAAGGTGTCGACCATGATTGAGAGGGGCTTGGAAACGCCGATGGCGTAGGCAAGCTCGACTTCGCAGCGGTCGGCCAGACCGGCGGCGACCACGTTCTTGGCGACCCAGCGCGCGGCATACGCGGCGGAGCGGTCAACCTTGGTGCAGTCCTTGCCGCTAAAGGCACCGCCGCCGTGACGGCCGTAGCCGCCGTAGGTGTCGACGATGATCTTGCGGCCGGTGAGGCCCGTGTCGCCCATGGGGCCGCCCACGACAAAGCGACCGGTGGGGTTCACGTAGATGTCCGCGTTGTCCCACGGCATGTTCTCAGCGGCCATGACCGGGGTGATGACGTGCTCGATGAGGTCGGCCTTGATCTTGCCCATGTCCTCGATCTCGGCGGCGTGCTGCGTGGAGATGACGATGGTCGTGACCTCGACGGGTTTGCCTTCCTCGTAGCGCACGGTGACCTGGGTCTTGCCGTCGGGACGCAGATAGGCGAGGGTGCCGTCGTGACGTACAGCGGCCAGGCGCTCGGCCAGGCGGCTTGCCAGGTAGTGCGGCATGGGCATGAGGGTCTTGGTCTCGTTGGAGGCATAACCGAACATCATGCCCTGGTCGCCAGCACCGATCAGGTCGATTGGGTCGGTGGTAGCGCCGGTCTGGGTCTCGAAGGACTCGTCGACGCCCTGGGCGATATCGGGCGACTGCTCGTGGATAAGGCTCATAACGCCGCAGGTGTCGCAGTCAAAACCGAACTTGGCACGGTTGTAGCCAATGCGACGGATAACGCCGCGGGCGATTTCCTGTACGTCGACGTAGGCCTGGGTGCGAATCTCGCCGGCGACGATGACGGTGCCGGTGGTCACGAGGGTCTCGCAGGCGCAGCGGACGTTCTCCACGTTGGCAGGCACGCCGTTGGGGGCGATGTAGCCCTGCTCCTGGAGCTCTATTTCTTTGGCGAGGATTGCGTCGAGGACGGCGTCACTGATCTGGTCAGCGATCTTATCGGGATGACCTTCGGTCACCGACTCCGACGTAAAAACAAAGGACCCGTGTTGGGGTGGGATGGAACGAAGTTCTTCTGACATGATTGTCCTTTCAAAAACGTGTCCCGGCGACCGTTACCATTCCGCCGGGCTCTCTATGCAAGGGCACATCATAGCGCGTAAATCAAACATTCACACCCTTTCCGCACCTACTCATTGGGGACAGACTTAAATGAGGAGGCTTAAACTAAGAATGTCCGCAATGACTACAACGACTGGTCATTTAAGTCTGTCACCAATGAGTAGGTCGGTGCCCTTTGTGCGGAGGTTGCTTTGATGCTTTATACTGATGCGGTTAGACATCCATCCTGCAATCGAGGAGATTTCCATGGCATCAGACGTTCGCGTCCGCTTTGCACCCTCACCGACGGGCAAGCTGCACATCGGCGGCGCCCGCACCGCTATCTATAACTGGGCTTTCGCCCGTGCTAACGGCGGCACGTTCATCCTGCGCATCGATGACACCGACCCCACCCGCTCCACCGACGAGAACACGCAGATCATCCTGCGCGCCATGCGCTGGCTGGGCCTGGACTGGGACGAGGGGCCCGAGGTGGGCGGCGACTATGGCCCCTACGCACAGACCGAGCGCCTGGACCTGTACAAGCAGGCCGCCCAGAAGCTCTGGGACGAGGGCAAGGCCTATCCCTGCTTCTGCACCAAGGAGCAGCTCGACGCCGACCGCAAGGCCGCGCAGGAGCGCAAGGACCCCTTCCAGGGCTATCAGCGCCGTTGCCGCGATCTTGATCCCGAGGAGGCCCGCCGCCGCATCGAGGCCGGCGAGTCCTACGTCCTGCGCATCAAGGTGCCCGAGGACCGCGGAGACGTCGTCATCCACGACGCCGTCCACGGCGAGGTGACCTTCGACGCCAAGGAGCTCGACGACTTTGTCATCTTCCGCTCCGATGGCACGCCCACGTACAACTTCGCGACCGTCGTCGACGACGCCATGATGAAGATTACCCATGTCATCCGCGGCGACGACCACCTGTCCAACACCCCGCGTCAGGTCATGGTTTACGAGGCCCTCGGCGCGCCCGTGCCTACGTTCGCCCACATCTCCATGATCTTGGGTGCCGACGGCAAGAAGCTCTCCAAGCGCCACGGCGCCACCTCGGTGGAGGAGTACCGCGACGCCGGTTACCTGTCCGACGCCTTCGTCAACTACCTGGCGCTGCTCGGCTGGTCGCTCGACGGCGAGACCACGATCATCCCGCGCGATGTCCTGGCCAGCAAGTTCTCGCTCGACCGCATCTCCAAGAACCCGGCGACCTTCGACCCCAAGAAGCTCGACTGGGTCAATGCCGAGTACATCAACGGCATGTCCGATGCTCAGTTTGCCGACGAGATCATGGTCCCCGAGCTGCATGAGGCGGGTCTCATCGAGGGTAATGTCGAGTACGGCGAGGATTGGATAGACGCGCTTGCCGCCATTGTCAAGCCGCGCACCAAGATGCCGGCCGACGCCGTGACCGTCGCCGCTCCCATCTTCGCTACGGCAGAGACGCTCGAGTATGACGAGAAATCCGTCAACAAGGGCCTGGCCAAGGAGGGCATGGGTGCCATTCTTGATGCCGCCAAGGCCGCGCTCGAGGGTGTGAACGAGTGGACGGCTGCCAACATCGACGCCGCGCTTGAGCCGCTGCCTGAGCAGATGGACCTCAAGAAGCGCGTGGTGTTCCAGGCCGTGCGCGTCGCCGTCTGCGGCAACATGGTGAGCCCTCCGCTGGGCGAGACCATGGCGCTCGTCGGTCGTGACGACTGCCTGGCGCGCATTGACCGCGCCCGCACGATGGTGCTGTAGCAGCTGCGTATACGCATGTATCCGAGCCCCGTTCCCCCCGAGCGGGGCTCTTGTTTCTGTACCGATGAGCGTGTTGCTGGGACAAAATAATCAGTAGTGTTTGTCCCATGTTCGAGCGACGCAACAAGCTCGACACTCGTATCGGCCATGGGACAAACACTACTGATTATTTTGTCCCACCCCTTTCAGGTCCGTTCGTTAGAGGTGGTGTATGGCTCAACAACTGTCGCTGTTTGGTTCGCCGGAACCGGAGGTGGCTCCGGTGGTGCCGGTACCCGCTGCTGCCCCGGCAAAGCCCAAGCCTGCACCTGAACCCGTCGCCGCTTACGCGAGCGTGGTCCTCGACATTCCCACCCGCGCGTTGTCCGAGCCATTCGCATACTGCATTCCGCAGTCCCTTGCCAATGAGGCCCAGATCGGGTCTACGGTCCTGGTACACTTTGGCAACCGTGCCGCCGCGGGCTATATCGTCGACATTGCGCCTGAGCTGGGAGACCTGCAAGGTAACAACGCCCTCGACCCCGCACGCATCAAGCCTATCGAGGCCATCCTCAGCAAACCGCTCTTTACCGTCGAGGCTGCCCGCATCGCACGCTGGATGAGCCACGAGTACGTCGCAACGCTTTCCGAGTGCCTGCGCCTGTTTTTGCCCCCGGGCGGAAGCCCACGCGTGGTCAAGGGCGATGACGGTGTGTGGACCGTTGAGCGCCCCGCCGTCAAACCCATCCAAAACCGCTGGGTTATGCTCACACCCGAGGGCTTCGACTATACGCCGCCCAAAACCGCGGTTCGTCAGCGTCAGCTTATCGAGGCGCTCCAGTGCGGCCCGGTCACGACGCGCGACCTCAACCTGCTTTACAACAGCATGTCGGCTACCATCAAGGCGCTTGAAAAGCGCGGCGTCGTGGTGGTTGAGGAGCGTCGTGCGTGGCGTGGCTGCAGCGAGCAGACTACGCTGTCCTCGGCAAGCGGCAAGGCACCGGTGGCACTCACTAACGGCCAGCAGCAGGCGCTCGCGCAGATTGAGCGCGCCCGCCTGGACGCCCATGGCGACGTGGTGTTGGTCGATGGCGTCACTGGCTCCGGCAAAACCGAGGTCTACCTCTCTGCCATCGAGCGCGTGTTGGCAGCCGGCCGTTCGGCCTGCGTGCTCGTCCCCGAGATCTCGTTGACTGCCCAGACCGTCGGCCGCTTCCGCTCACGCTTTGGCGAGACGGTCGCGGTCTTCCACTCGCGCCTCTCGTCCGGCGAGCGTCTGGACCAGTGGGACATGGTCGCCAGCGGTGCGGCCCGCGTGGTTGTCGGCGCGCGTTCGGCGCTCTTTTGCCCGCTCAGCGACCTGGGTCTCATCATTATCGACGAGGAGCACGAGACCAGCTACAAGCAGGGCTCCAGTCCGCGCTACCATGCGCGCGAGGTGGCGGCCGAGATGGCACGCCGCTATCGCTGTCCGCTCGTGCTGGGTTCCGCCACGCCCTCGGCCGAGGCACTCGACCGCTGCCGCCGCGGCACGTATAACGGTGCCACCTGGACGCGCGTTGAGATGCCCGAGCGCCCGGGGCATGCGGTCCTACCCACGGTCCGAATCGCCGACCTGCGCCGCGAGTTTTCGCACGGCAGCCGTTCCATGTTCTCAAAACCCCTGATGGAAGGCCTGGAGCGCGTCGTCGAGCGTCGCGAAAAGGCCGTGCTGCTCCATAACCGTCGCGGCTTTGCGCCCTTCCTGATGTGCCGCGAGTGTGGCTGCGTCCCCACCTGTAACCATTGCTCCACCGCGCTCACGTACCACGAGCGCACACACACGCTGCAGTGCCATACCTGCGGTTCGTCTTGGCGCGTGCAGCCCTATCCAGCGCCCACGAGTCGCTGTCCCAAGTGCGGTAGTCGCTACCTAGCCAAGATGGGCCTGGGCACGCAGCAGATCGAAGACGCACTGCACCAGATGCTGCCTGATGACGTCGCCATCATTCGCATGGATGCCGATTCCACGCGCGGCAAGGACGCGCATAAAAAGCTGCTCGAGCAGTTCGATGCCGCTGATTGCGCCGTGCTGCTGGGCACGCAGATGATCGCCAAGGGCCTCGACTTTCCCGAGGTCACGCTCGTGGGCGTGGTCAATGCCGACTTTGCCCTCAAGCTGCCCGATTTTAGAGCAGGGGAGCGCGCCTACGATCTGCTGGAGCAGGTTGCTGGCCGCGCCGGCCGCGGCGATCGTCCCGGCGAGGTTATCATCCAGACCTACCTGCCCGAGGACCCGGTCATTCGCGCCGTCGCCGAGCACGACCGCTCGATCTTTACCGGCTACGATCTGGACCAACGTCGCGACGCCCTCTATCCGCCGTTCGTTCGCCTGGTCAACATCTTGGTGTGGTCGGCGAATCGAGACGATGCGCAGGACTATATCGGGCGCATCGCGAAGTTCCTCAAGCGTCGCTGGCATGCCGCCGCACCCGACTTTTTGCGGGCGGGGAGCGCCGTGCCACAGGTGCTGGGCCCGGCTTCGTGTGTAATCGAGAGAGCCAAGGACCGTTACCGCTTCCATCTGCTTGTGAAGTCGCCGGTAGGGTACCATGTGTCTGACGATATCGACGCCTGCCTTAAAGAGGCGGGCTCCGTGCGCGGCGTGAGCGTGAGCGTTGACGTCGACGCCTATGATTTGATGTAACAACCCGAAAGGATGGCCATGGAAGCCAACGGAATCGTACTGTCGCCCGACCCTCGTCTGCGCCAGGAGTGCGCCGTCATTGAGGAAATCACCCCGGCGATCGAGGCGCTTGCCGAGAAGATGAAGAAGATGATGTTCGAGAACGGCGGTTGTGGCCTGGCCGCCCCGCAGATCGGCGAGCTCATCCAGCTCGTTACCATCGACTGCGATTACAGCGACAAGAACGACTACGACCCGTACGTTCTCATTAACCCTGTGATTGTTGAGCAGAGCGACCATCTGGTGCCGTTTAGCGAGGGCTGCCTGTCCATTCCGGGCATTAGCTGCGAGATCGAGCGTCCCGACCACGTTGTCGTTGAGGCGTACGACCTGGATGCCAACCTGATTCGCTATGAGGCCACGGGCGACCTGTTCTGCGTGTGCCTGCAGCACGAGATCGATCACCTGCACGGCAACACCATGTTCGAGCGACTCAAGCCGATGCAGAGGATCAAAGCTGTCAAGGAGTACCAGGACGCTCTGGCCCGCGGCGCTCGACCGGGCGAGACCGAGTAAGCCGTCCGTCCCTGGGGTGGGGCCCACACATATCATCCCGTGCTCAAACATTCTCGCTTTGCTGCGAAACTGCGCGCGGGACGATATGTGTGGCCTCCATCCCAGGGACTACGCTATTCGAGGTCGGTTCGCCCGGGTGCCGTTGGGCCAGGGAGGGGCGTCTTCGCTGATAATGCCTTTGTTGAGAGAGCTGCTTTTGATGCGGCTCTTTCTTTGGTTTTGGGTATATTTGTTCTTGTTGAACTGTTTTTGCGGATGGGCGTGCTTGCGGCCTGGAACGCTTCTTTTGTAGCCGTCTCGGCTCGTTTTTGAGAGGAGACTTACTTTTATGCGTATTGTGTTTATGGGTACGCCGGATTTTGCGGTGCCTTCGTTGACTTCGCTTGTTGCGGCTGGGAATGAGATTGCGCTTGTTGTTTCTCGTCCTGATGCTGTTCGTGGGCGTGGTAAGAAGCTTGAGCCTTCTCCTGTTAAGGCCAAGGCGCTTGAGTTGGGTCTGCCGGTTGTTGAGGCCAATCGTATGACGCCTGAGGTTGTTGAGGCGCTCGAGGCCGCGGACGCTGATATTTTCTGTGTGGCAGCCTATGGCTGCATTTTGCCTGATGAGGTGCTGCATATGGCGCCGCTTGGTATTGTGAATGTTCATGCTTCGTTGCTGCCTCGTTGGCGTGGTGCTGCTCCTATTCAGCGTGCCATTCTTGCTGGTGACGAGGTTGCTGGTGTCTCCATTATGCGCATTGGGCATGGCGTTGATACCGGTGCTTATTGCGCGCAGGCTTCCACTTCGGTTGCCGGTAAGCATGCCGAGGCGCTTACGATGGAACTTGGCGAGCTGGGTGGCAAGTTGCTGGCCGATACGCTTCCTTCGCTTGCCGACGGCACTGCCGTTTGGACTGATCAGGATGAGTCGCTTGTTACCCATGCTGCCAAGATTTCCAAGCAGGAGATGCGTCTTGATCCGCACATGGCGGCGCTTGATTGCGTGCGCCATGTGCTCGCTTCGTCCGATACCGCGCCTGCTCGTTGCGTGATTGCCGGCAAGACCGTGCGTGTGCTTGATGCTGCGCCGGCCGATGTGTCGCTTGGCGAGGGCGCTGTTGCTGTCAAGAGCAAGCGTGTTTACCTGGGTCTTTCCGATGGTGCGGTTGAACTGCTCGAGGTTAAGCCCGATGGCAAGCGTGCCATGGCTGCTTCTGCCTGGGCTGCCGGCCTTCAGGGTGCCGATCTTAGGTGGGGTGTACTGTCATGAGCAAGTTGTCTCCCGCGCGCAAGCTTGCGCTCGATGTGTTGATGGAGGCCGATCGCCGCGGTATGTACGCCCGCGACGTGTTGTCTTCCCGCGCTTCCGCCAAGGCCATTGACCAGCGCGATTCCGCTTTTGCCGCTCGTTTGGCGCTCGGTGTTGCCGCCACTCAGGGCATTTTGGACGAACTGCTCGATCAGTTTTTGGATAAGCCCAAAAAGGTCGCGCCGCGTGTTCGCATGGCGCTTCGCATCTCGGCCTTCGAGATGCTCTATCTGCATACGCCGGGCCGCGTTGCCGTGAGCCAGGGTGTTGAGCTGGTGCGCAGCGGTGCTAAGTCTGCTGCGGGCCTGGCAAACGCGGTGCTGCACAAGGTTGCGGACAACGTGGAGGATTTTGCCACGGCATCTGACGTGGATGAGTCCGAGCGCCGCCTGGTTCGCCTTTCGCGTTTGATGGGTCTTCCTCGCTGGCTGTGCGCTCGCATTATGGCCTCGTTCGATACGCCCGAGGGCGCGCTCAACTTTGCCGGCAATCTGGCCCCCGCGCCGCTGGCCCTGCATGAGAACGCCTTTGCAACCAAGCCCGATCCGTATATCTCGCAGCTTGTGGCGCCTGTCTTCCCGGGCTGCCATGCTCCGGCCGATGCGCAGGTCACCGTTGCATCGGGCGTGTTTGAGCGTGCTGCCGCGGTTGCCTCGGACCTTAACGCCCAGCTCATTGCCACTGCGGCGACACGTCCCGGCCGTTGCCTGGAGATTGGTGCCGGCCGCGGCACCAAGACCTATGTGA
>CAKUGX010000087.1 GCA_934654765.1 uncultured Collinsella sp.
CGACGGCAAGTTCTACACCGGCGAGGAGTTCGGCACTGGCGGCCCCTTCAGCGGTATGGATACCGATGAGGCCAACCCGCACATCATCGAGTTCCTGCGCGAGCGCGGCACCCTGGTCCTCGAGAAGAAGATCACGCACAGCTATCCGCACTGCTGGCGCTGCAAGCACCCGGTGCTCTTCCGTGCCACCGACCAGTGGTTTGTCTCGATGGACAAGACTGGCTTGCGCGAGCAGGCTGGCAAAGAGGTCCGCGAGAACGTCAAGTGGTATCCGGCTCACGCCGCCAACCGCATTGGCGCCATGGTCGAGCAGCGTCCCGACTGGTGCATCAGCCGTCAGCGCAACTGGGGCGTGCCTATCCCCAGCTACACCTGCGCCGACTGCGGCGAGAAAGTTATGAACGACGCCACGCTCGACGCCGTCATCAAGCTCTTCCACGAGAAGGGCTCCGACGCTTGGTTCACCGATGCTCCCGAGAGCTACCTGGGCGAGGCCTGCGTCTGCCCCAAGTGCGGCGGCCATCATCTCAAGGCCGATAAGGACATCCTCGACGTGTGGTGGGACTCCGGCGTGTCTTGGAAGGCCGTCTGCGAGTACCGTCCCGAGCTGGAGTACCCGGCGGACGTGTATCTCGAGGGCTCCGACCAGCATCGTGGTTGGTTCCAGAGCTCGCTGCTCACCTCGGTGGGTGCCAACGGCCACGCTCCGTACAAGGCGGTCGTCTCGCAGGGCTTCACGCTCGACGGCCAGGGCCGTAAGATGTCCAAGTCGCTCGGCAACGTTATCGACCCCAACAAGGTCTGTGACGAGATGGGCGCCGACATCATCCGCCTGTGGGTTGCCTCCGTCGACACCAGCTCCGACGTTTCCATCGACCACGAGATTCTCGCCCGTACGTCCGATGCCTACCGTCGTTTCCGCAACACGCTGCGCTTCCTGCTCTCAGAGCTTGAGGGCCAGTTTGAGCCCGAGACCGACGGCGTCGCCTTTGCCGATCTGCTGCCGCTCGACAAGCTCATGGTTGCCCGTCTGACCCAGGTCCAGGCCGAGGTCGACGACGCTTACTCTTGCTACGAGTTCCCGCGCGCCTACCGTGCGCTCTACGACTTTGTTGTTACCGAGCTTTCCAACGTGTACCTCGACGCCCTGAAGGACCGTCTGTACTGCGAAAAGCCCGGCTCGCTCGAGCGCCGCAGCGCCCAGACCGTGCTCGCCGAGCTCTTCTCGATGCTTATGCGCGACCTGCAGCCGATCCTGTCCTACACGGTCGACGAGGCCATGGCCTATGCACCCGCCGGCTGCGTCGATCACCAGAAGTACGCCGCGCTGCTCGATTGGTATAAGTCGCCCATTACGGTCGACGAGGCCAATGAGTTCGAGGGCGTGCTCGAGGCTTCGCTCGAGCTCCGTAGCGCCGTGACCAAGGCCCTTGAGGATGCCCGCTCCGCCGGCACCTTCACCAAGAGCCAGCAGGTCCGCGTCAAGGCGGTCGTTCCCGCCGAGATGTGCGCGCTGCTGACCGGTGATAAGGCTGTCGACCTGGCCGAGTTCTACATCGTCTCCGATGTTGAGCTGACTCAGGGCGAGGAGCTCTCTGTTGCTATTGAGGCTGCCGAGGGCGAGTGCTGCGACCGTTGCTGGAACTACCGCACCACCGTCGGCGAGTACAACGGCCATGCTCACATCTGCAAGCGCTGCGCCGAAGCGCTGAACTAGCCGTTGGGGACGTTCTTAAACGACTGTCAAACAAGAACCTCCCCAACGTCAACTTTTGTCAAGTCCAAGCGGCATTCTGTTTTTCGGAATGCCGCTTTCGTTTTTAGCTGGTTATTTCGCTAGCGTTGGTGAATATGCTGCGGGTTTGGCGTTTGTCACTATAAGATGATTACTTGCGTTAAACGGAAGTTGATTGTTCTTGAGGGTAGGGGATTGATTTGGGTCGTACTGGGGATATGACGCCGCCTTTGCGTTGGCGGTTGGGTGTTGCTGGTGGGGTGGCGCTGGTTGTACTGCTTGTTGACCAGCTGACCAAGCTTGCGGTTCGTGCCGTGGGCGACGCTTTGCATGTGACCGTCATCCCCGGTGTCATCGACTTTATGTTTGTCCGTAATATCGGTGCTGCCTTTAGCATGGGTGAGGGGCATGGCATCGCGTTTGCCGTGCTCGCGTTGGCAGTCATTATCGCTATTTCCGTGTACCTCGTTCGTGCACCTCAGCTCGCCCATCTTGAGGTTGTGGGCATGGCGATGGTTGCGGGCGGTGCTATCGGTAACGCTATCGATCGTTTGGCTTTTGGCTTCGTGACCGATTTTATTGCCACCACCTTCATCGACTTCCCTGTATTCAATGTGGCCGATATCGGAATTACCTTGGGCGTCGTGCTCGCCCTCTTCGGCTACATGTTCTTGAGCCCCGCGGCCCGTGAGGTTGATGCGACCGCCGAGCTTAACGCCCGTGACGAGGCCCGCGCCAAGCGCAAGGCTAAACAACGTGGGGAGCGTGCCCGCAAGATTCGCGAAAGGAATGAGCGCTAATGGCCGACATCCATATCCTTGTTGCCGACGATGCTGCTGGTCAGCGTCTTGACGCCTATCTGGGCGCCAATGACGGCTGCCCTACGCGCTCTGCCTGCGCACATCTGATTGAGGGCGGTGCCGTATGTGTCAATGGCGAGACCTGCCTTTCCAAAAAGTACGCCGTGCGATCCGGCGACCGTATTTCGGTCGATTTGCCCGAGCCGCATGACCCGACCGACGTGATTCCCGAGGCCATTCCGCTCGACATTCGCTATGAGGACGACTACCTCATTGTGCTCTCCAAGCAGCGCGGCCTGGTGTGCCATCCTGCACATGGTCATGAGAGCGGTACGCTCGCGAATGCCCTGGTCTATCACTGTGGTATCGACCATCTGGGCACCGTGCAGGGCGAGGACCGCCCCGGTATCGTGCATCGTTTGGATCGCGATACCTCGGGTCTTATGCTTGCGGCCAAGGACGACGACACCCAGCGCGCGCTCCAAAATCTTATCCGTACGCGCACGCTCGACCGCCGCTACATTACGCTCGTTCACGGTCATATCGCTATGGATGAGGGCACCATCAACACCGGCATTGCCCGTTCTACGCGCGACCGTGTCAAGATGGCGGTTTCGGACGATCCTTTCGCGCGCCAGGCCATTACGACCTTTAAGGTCCTTGAGCGCTTCGATTCCACGCGTTTTGACGACGGCTACACGCTCGTCGAGTGCCATCTGTTTACGGGCCGCACACATCAGATTCGCGTGCATATGCGCCATATCAACCACGCCTGCGTGGGCGATCCACTCTATGGCAAGTGCGATGTACGTGCCGATCAGGGTCTGACCAGGCAGTTCCTTCATTCCTGGCGCGTGGCGTTCGACCATCCCGTGACGGGGGAACGTATCGAGTGCCGCGACGAGCTGCCGTGGGATCTCGCTGCGGTTCTTGACGACCTAGCCCCGCGTTCGCTCGGCCGCACTGCCGCAGGCGACGAAATCGTCCCGCAGCTCGGTCTGCTCGAAGCCTAGCCAGTATTAGGTGGTTTCTTGAACTCGGTTAGCCTGCGGTAAGATATACCGTTGTTTACGTAACACGTTCTCGGGAGCCTGCATGCTCGCCTTTTTACAAACCAACACGCCTATCGTGATTTTCAACCAGATTGTCGTCACGCTGCTCACGGTCTGCTTTCTGTACCAGGTGGTCTTCTTTGTCATTGGCGCTCTTCGTGGCGAGGTCGCGCCTCCCAAGGCAAAAAAACTCCACCGGTATGCCTTCTTCATTGCTGCGCATAACGAGGAGGCCGTGATCGCCAACCTTGTTCGCTCTATCAAGGACCAGGATTATCCGTCCGAGCTCATCGAGGTCTTTGTCGTTGCCGACGCCTGCACCGACAACACCGCGCAGCTCGCGCGCGAGGCCGGTGCCATTGTTTACGAGCGTAATGACCTGGCCCGTAAGGGCAAGAGCTGGGTTATGGACTTTGGTTTCGATCGCATTCTCAACGAGTATCCGGACACGTTTGAGGGCTACTTTATCTTCGACGCCGACAACGTTATCTCCCGCGATTACGTCTCCAAGATGAATGATGCCTTTGACCAGGGCTTTCATGTGGTCACGAGCTACCGCAACTCCAAGAACTTCGGCAGTTCGTGGATTTCGTCTGCCAACGCCACCTGGTATCTGCGCGAGGCCCGCTTCCTCAACAACGCGCGTAATATCTGCAAGACGTCCTGCGCCGTCTCGGGTTCGGGTTACCTTATCTCGGCGAGCGTGATTGAGGGCATGCACGGCTGGCAGTTCCACACGCTAACCGAGGATATTCAGTTCACCACGTTCTGCGCCATTCACGGCATTCGTATTGGCTATGCGCCGGCTGAGTTCTTTGACGAGCAACCCGTGACGTTTAAGGCTTCCTGGAAGCAGCGCATGCGCTGGACCAAGGGCTTCTACCAGGTGTTCTTTACCTACGGTAAGCATCTTGTAAAATCGACGTTTCGCTATCATCGCTTTGCCGCATATGACATGTTTATGACCATCGCTCCGGGCATGCTGCTGTCCCTGATCTCCATGCTCGCCAACGCGACCTTCCTCATCGTGGGCGGGCTTTCGCACGGCTTCTTGGCCACCGAGGTCGAGATGCAGGCTTGTGCCGCTTCGCTCATCATGACCTTTGTCATGATGTACCAGACCTTCTTTATCTTGGCGCTACTCACGACCATCTTCGAGTACAAGCACATTCATTGCGCGCAAAAGTGGCGTTTGGTGACCAACCTGTTTACCTTCCCGATCTTTATGTTCAGCTATATCCCCATCACGGTGGCTGCACTGTTCCTAAAGGTCGACTGGGTTCCGACGCAGCACGCCGTCAACGTTACCCTCGACGAGGTCATGCAAGGCGCCAAATAACCACCGCCAAAACCCACCACAAAGGGGACAGGCACCTTTGTGGTGGTTTTTGCTTTTGAGAGGGCTGTCCCGGGAGGTGTCCTGTGGTCTATATCCCATTTTGGATCTGCGTCTTTGCCGGCGCGGCGATTGATGCCCGTGAGCGACGCTTTCCCAATGAGCTTGCCGGCGCGTGTGCGGTGGCGGCGTTTGCGGGCGTGTGGCTGGATGCGGGCTTGAACACGGCACTTGACCACGCTGGCCTTGCGGTCATCGTGTACCTTTCTCTTGTGCTGACTGAGTCGCTTTGGCGGCGCCTCCGTCAAACCACGGGCATCGGCATGGGAGATGCCAAGGCACTCTTCGCGCTTTGCACGCTTGACCCTATGGGCGGCATCGTGGCATTTGCCGTCGCGCTCCTGGCCCTTGCCCTCTCCTGCCTCTTCACAAAATCGCGCTCCCTGCCTTTGCTGCCGTTTTTGGTGCCGATTTTTGCCATAATCGAGGTCGTGGGCTGCACATTGTAACCGATTGCGCATCCTTCTTAAGGAGCATGCCATGGCAACTAATCAAGAAACGGCCGTCATTAAGGCGCGCATGGATCGTATTCCCTCGGCGTTGTCGCCCGAACTTGTCGAGCGCATTGCCGCAGATCGTGCTTTGGGCTATGTCAACCCGTACCGTTGCGACGATGACCAGGTCATCCGTCGCGTTGATCGAGCCGCAGACGAGGGCACGCTCATGCGTCCGGCATTTATGCGCGATACCGAAAAGATTCTTCATCTTCCGGCGTACACGCGTTATGCAGGCAAAACGCAGGTCTTTAGCTTCCGTAGCAATGACGATCTGTCGCGCCGCGGTTTGCACGTGCAGCTTGTCTCGCGCATTGCGCGCGATATCGGCCGCGCCCTGGGGCTCAACTGCGATCTGATCGAGGCGATTGGCTTAGGCCACGACTTGGGCCACACGCCCTTTGGCCATGCCGGTGAGCGCTTTCTCAACGATATTTACCACGAGCGCACGGGTCGCTACTTTTTTCATAACGTGCAGTCGGTCCGCGTGCTCGATGCGCTGTATGGCCGCAACGTGTCCCTCCAGACGCTCGATGGCGTGCTATGCCACAACGGTGAGTACGAACAGCGTGTTTTTGAGCTTTCGGGCATGGGTTCCTTTGACCAGTTCGACCGAACCGTCGAGGAATGCATTGCCACAGGCTATAGCGCGATTGAGCACCTGCGTCCCATGACGCCCGAGGGCTGTGTGGTGCGTATCTCGGATATCCTCGCCTACGTCGGTCGTGATCGTCAGGACGCCATTGCGGCGGGCCTGCTGTCGCCCGACGTTTTTGACGATGGCCTGGGTGGTGCGTACAACAGCTGGATACTTACGCATGCCTCCATCGATATCGTTGAGCACAGCTATGGCAAGCCGCGCATCGAGATGAGCGAGGACCTGTTTGAGGAGATCCGCCGGGCGAAGCGCGAGAACTACGAGAAGATCTATAGCAAGGGCGGTATCGAAGGCGACTCCGAAGCGGAGCTGCGCGAGGCTTTCGAAAAGCTCTACGACCGTTGCCTGCAGGATATAAACGAAGGCGACGAGTCCTCCTACATATTTAAGCACCACATTTCGCGCATTGAGCAGCAGCTTTCCTACTACGACCGCACCTATGCCTGGCAGGACGACAAGAATCAAGCCGTGGTTGACTACATTGCGAGTATGACGGACGGTTATTTCTGCGAGCTGACGAGCAAGCTATTCCCGGGTCTGAAGTTTCCGCATCGTACCTATATTAACGAACGGTAGTTCGTATCTATTCGGTATACTGTTGGTGAACAAAGATTTTGATGGATGTACAGGATGGCTATGGACGACCTTTTTTCTGCCTCGACGCGCGAGCGTTCCTTTAAAAATGCGCCGCTCGCGGTGCGCATGCGTCCCAATTCGCTCGACGAGTACGTAGGCCAGCAAAAGGCTGTGGGCAAGGGTTCGTGGTTGCGTGCGGCGATTGAGCATGATGTGCTGTCGAGCGTGATTCTGTATGGGCCTGCCGGTACGGGCAAGACGACGCTGGCGCATATCATCGCCAACCATACCAAGAGCGAGTTTGTCGAGGTCAGCGCCGTCACGGGTACCGTGAAGGACCTGCGTCGCGTGATCGACGAGGCAAAGACGCGCCTGAATACGTATGACCGACGTACCATCTTGTTCATCGACGAGATTCACCGTTTTTCGAAGTCGCAGCAGGATGCGCTTTTGCATGCGGTTGAAAACCGTACCGTCATTATGATCGGCGCCACGACTGAGAACCCCTACTTCGAGGTCAACTCCGCACTGTTGTCGCGTGGGCGCGTGGTAGAGCTTGATCACCTGAAGGACGAGGATATCGCCACGCTCATCGAGCGTGCGCTCGAGGCGCCGCAGGGTTTGAACGGCAAGTTCTCGGCCGATGAGGATACGGTTAAGACCATCTGTACGCTGGCTGCGGGCGATGCACGCTCGGCCCTGACGACGCTCGAGCTGGCGAGCGAGATTGCCGTCACGCGTCCCGATACCGAGGGGACGCCGGCTCCGGCGGCAGGGGAGCGCTATCCTATCACCGTGGATGACGTGAAGATTGCCAATCCGCGTCGCGGTTTTTCGTATGACAAAAACGGCGACATGCACTACGACATTATCAGTGCGTTTATTAAGTCTATGCGCGGCAGCGACCCCGATGCCACGATCTATTGGCTCGCGCGCATGATCGACGCGGGGGAGGATCCTAAGTTTATCGCCCGCCGCATTATGATTCAGGCTTCTGAGGATGTTGGCAATGCCGATCCGCAGGCACTTTTGGTGGCGCAAGCCGCGTTTAAGTCTGCCGAGGTCATTGGCTATCCCGAGTGCCGCATTAACCTGGCTCAGGCTGCACTCTATGTGTGCTTGGCGCCTAAATCCAACGCGTGTGAGGCTTCGATCGATGCGGCGCTGGCCGATATCCACAGCAGTGGCCTTCGTGAGGTGCCCAGCTATCTTCGCGATCGTCACCGTCCCGGCAGCGACGAGTACGGTGTATACAAGTACCCACACGATTATCCCGAAGGTTGGGTCGACCAGCACTATTTGCCTGAAGGCCTGGAGCGTGGTGCCTTTTGGCAGCCTGCCGGCCGCGGTTGGGAAGAATGGCGTGTGGAGCAAAGCGAGCGCGACCGTAGAGGCAGGGCGCCAAAGTAAGCTTTTGGGAATCTTCCGTCCCCTTTGGGGTACCATGAACAACGTCTGTATTTCGATTCTTCCGGGAGGCTTGTATGAGTCCCATTCAAATCGCCCTGCTGGTGCTTGCCATTGCCGGCGTGTGGGCCATCGTTGAGCTCGCGCTTACCCTGCGCAAGACCCGCACCGTTGTCGATTCGCTCGATAAGACCGTGAACGACCTCAACAACACCATCGCCGAGGCGCAGCCCGTGGTGGCAAAGCT
>CAKUGX010000088.1 GCA_934654765.1 uncultured Collinsella sp.
TAGCAGCTGAGTGCCCGCCGGAAGTATGCTGCAAATTCCGGAGTCCTCGAGCACGCCGTTGTTTTTGCGTAAAGAAACAGCAGGTAGAAACGTTGTCGCCATCCAGTGTGGGCGCCATGTCAAGAATTTGCCGCATACTTCCGGGTTGGACGCTCATTTAGCACTCTCGATGTCTCCTCATCCTCTAAAAAAGTTCTTAAAACAGCCTTAAAGGCGTTCCAACTCGCGTTGACAGCGTAAAATACGCATGTTTGACTATGACAGAAGTGGATTTTAGGGGAGGAGTACGCCATGGAGGTGCTGGTTGTTGGCAACACCGCATATGTTGACGATGACTTTTGCGCCAAGGCATTCCCTGGGGACCACGTTAAGGTTGTAGCCGCGCAGGAAGCGCGCCGCGACGAGTCGTCGCCCCATGCCTCGTGGAAAGAGCTGCTTCAGCACTTGGAGCAGGCCTACGAGTTCGACCGCGTGGTCTACCTGTCTAATTACCTAACCCCGCATACCGATACCGTGGGCGATATCGAGCTGCTGCGCTCGGTCTTTCGTACGTGCGCGGGTCGCCGGGTCCAACTGCTGTATGTAGCGGGGCCCGCGGGTGCCGAGGGTGCCGCCGATGCCGCGGGGCGAACGGGCAAGGGCATTATCGCGCACGCAGCCAACGACCTGTGCCGCTACTACGCTGCTCGCGAGGGCGTTCAGGCCAAGATCCTGCGCGTGCCGTTCCTGTATACCGCGTCTGCCACGCTGGAGGACCCGTTTTTGGTGCCGCTGTTCGACGCATGCTCAACCGGATCCGCCGCTCTGCAGGGCGCGCAGGATGCGGCGTTTCCCCTGCTGTGTGCCGAGGAGCTTTCGGTGCTGGTACGCCGTATCTTCGACAGCTGGAATGGTAACTTTGAGACGCTCGACGTAGCCGATACCTTCCATCACACGGTGGGTGAGGTGGGCGAGGCCCTTCAGGCGCTGTTTCCAGGGCTCTCAGTTGCCTATGGCGATTCTGCCGGCTACGCCCTGTCCGCCAGCGACGTCGCTCGCGTGCGCTATGGCTGGTTTCAGCGCTACGACTTGCTGCGCGACCTCTCGACCATTCAGGCTCGCTGGGATGCTGGCCGTGCAAAGAAGGTCAACCCCTTGCGCGCGGCCATCGACTGCATTCAAATGCGCACGCTGCCTGTCAAATGCCTGGAGACGGCAGCCGCCTGGGTGCTCTTTGAAGTGCTGGAGCGCTTGTTCTCCCAATCGACCCAGCTCAACGTGCTCGATTATCGCCTGCTCTACGTGGTGCTCATCGGCACGCTGTATGGCTTGGACTTTGGCCTGGTTGCGGCGCTGCTGGCGTCGGTGGGTTTGGCCGCGAGTTACTTTACTCTGTACGGCTATACCTTCCAGGGCCTGTTCTACGAGCCGTCCAACTGGCTGCCGTTTATTGCGTACTTTGTTGTGGGTGCCGTGTGCGGCTATGTGCAGCTGCGCAACAGCGAAGCCATTAGGGCGGAGCGCGATCAAAACGAGCTCGTGCGCAACCGCAATACGTTCCTTACGCAGCTCTATCACGACGCGATCGAGGACAAGCGCGCGTACAGGCGCCAGATCGTGGGTCGCCACGACAGCTTTGGCAAGATCTTTGCCGTGACGCAGGAGCTCGACGTGTTCAACCCACGCGACATCTATCGCAAGTGCTGCGAGCTTCTGGGCGAGATCCTCGAGAACGATTCGGTGACGATCTACCATGTTTCGGGCGGGGCATTTGCACGCCTGGTGGCAGCAAGTCCTGCGATTGCCGAAGATGCCGCACGCTCGCTCACGCTTGAGCAGCTTGCACCTCTTTTGGGCGACGGGGGTCGTTCGAATCTGTGGGTGAACCGCGAGCTGACGCCGGGGCTTCCCATGTTTGGATACACGATCGAGCGCGACGGGGCACCCGCCGTGTTGATCTTTGTGCGTCGCGCGGCCGAAAACCAAATGACCCTCTATTATCAAAACCTGTTCCGCATCTTGTGTGGCCTGGTCGAAAGCGCGCTGGGCCGCGCCTTTGACTATGAGGCGGTGGCACAGGATAAACGCTGCGTTGACGGCACTTGCGTGCTCAAGCAGGCTGCCTTTGGCCAAGAGCTCGCGGCCGAGCAGGCGCTGGCAGATGGCAAGATGGGCAGCTTTTTGCTCCTGCGCGTGGTACCGGGCATGGAGTCTGTCGGCGAGCTGGCGGCCGCAATTGGGCCGGCAATCCGCGAGAGCGATGCGGCGGGCCTGGTCGATGGTGACATGCTCTACCTGCTTATGCGCCAGGCAAAGGCGTGCGATCTGCCCATTATCCGCGAGCGCCTGAGCGAAAAGCAGATTGCGGTGGAGCCCGTTGACGGCGAGGACATCGTGGCGCTGCTGCAGCACATCTCTTACACCGGTGACGGTGAGGGGGGTGCCGCTTGATCTCGCTTGTCGTTGCTGCCGTCTTGCTGCTGATTCATGCGCTGGTTTGCCTGATGCTGTGGACGCTCATGAAGTTGGGCCTGCTGCCGGTTCGCGGTCACATGCTGGCTGTGATTGTGCTGGTGCCGCTATGGGGCCCGTTGCTGGTGGTTCTGCTATCGGTCCGCGGTGCGTTGTTTGGCGAGGGGCTGAAAGAGTCTGCGCTGGAGTCGCTGCGCTTCAACGACGACCTGCATCGCAGCATCCTAGTGCACGAACGTGATGCCGATGCATGCGTAGTGCCGCTCGAGGAGGCGCTCATCGTCAACGACCCGGCAGACCGGCGCCGACTAATGCTCTCCATGCTCACCGAGGAGCCCGACGCGTACCTGGCGCAGCTGCAGGCGGCTAAGCTTAACGACGACGTTGAGGTGGCGCACTATGCCGCGACGGCGGTGGCGCAGATTTCTAAGGAGTCCGATCTTAAACTGCAGCAGCTGGAACGTGCTTTTAAGACCGACCCGAGCGCGCAAAACCTCAATGAATACTGCGATTTTCTTGGCGAGTACTTGGGCTCGGGCTTGGCCGAGGGGCGCGTGGCTCAGATTCAGCGCCAACAGTACGTGCGCCTGCTTGCGCGTCGCTGCGAGCGCGAGGACACCCTTGAGCTTCGCATTCGATACGCGACGGCGCTGGCCGATGTCGGACAGATCGACGAGGCGCAGACCGTGACCAACCAGCTGGTGCTCGATGTGCCCGAGGAGCAGGAGGTTTGGATGCTTTGTCTGCGCCTTGCGGTGATGCGCCGCGACGGTGACGAGGTCCACCGCGTGATCGATGCGATTGACAAACAGCATGTATACTTGAGCGCCGCCAACCGCGAGGAACTGGCGTTTTGGCGCAACGGAGAGGAGGCCCGATGAGCGTGGTGCATTATATCCGCGACCGTGCGGGCCATTTTCGCTGGATGGGGCTGCTTGTGGTGTGGGCGGTCTTTATTGCCATGGCAGCCGTGCTGCTGGTGGAGCGCGCCGGCGTACAGTACAGTGCGGGCCAGCATAAGCTGGGGATGCTTGCCGCCAACGATGCGGTGCCGGCCTCCTCGGCAATATTTGGCCAAAAGCCCACGTGCCTGGTCATTACCGATTCCGATCAAGCTGGCGTCGAGGACGTAAAGGAGCAGTTCGACCAGATTCTGCTCGACATGAAGATCGCGCACCGCGACGTGGACCTTGCCCTGGACGGCTCGGATGCCATTCCCTCGCTGACCTCCTACGATCGCGTGATTTTGCTCATGCCGTCGCTCGATGGGCTCGGTACGCACCTGAGCGACATTATGAGTTGGGTGAGTGCCGGCGGTTCGCTTATGCTCGCCATGCCGCCGGATAACTCGAGCTATCTGCAAGTGATTGCCCCCAAGCTTGGCATTGAATCGCCCGGATATGACTATGAAAAAGCCGAAAGCATTGTGCCGAGCGAGGACTTTATGCTGGGCGGGGGAGAGCGCTACGAGCTCTCGGACCCTTTTGATTCGTCGCTTTCGGTTTCGCTGCGCGAGACGGCTCGTGTGTGGGCAAAGACCGGCGATGCGGGCGCCCCGCTCATTTGGTCGAATGACTGCGGTAGCGGTCGCACCGTGGTGTGCAATATCGGCATCTACGACAAGGTCATGCGTGGTTTTTACGCCGCGGCGATCAGCCTGCTGGGCGATGCCACGGTTTACCCCGTCATCAACAGCGCCGTCTTCTATCTGGACGACTTTCCCAGCCCCGTGCCCTCGGGCGACGGCACCTACATCAAGCGCGACTACGGGCTTTCTATCGCCGACTTTTATGCCAAGGTCTGGTGGCCCGATCTGCAAAAGCTCGCGCAAAAATATGGCGTTCGCTTTACCGGCGTGATGATCGAAAACTACGAGGACGCGGTCAACCAGACCGAGCCCGCGCGCCAGGCCGATACCACGCAGTTCCGCTACTTTGGCGGCATGCTGCTGCAGATGGGCGGAGAGCTGGGTTTCCACGGCTACAACCATCAGCCGCTGGCGCTCTGGGATACCGTCTATGGCACACTGTACGACTACAAGACGTGGAAGAACAAGGAGACGCTCGTCGCATCGCTCAACGAGCTTATCGCCTTTCAGGACGAGGTGCTGCCCAACGCGCACGGTTCGGTCTACGTTCCGCCGTCAAATATCCTTTCGGCCCGCGCGCGCAAGCTTATCGGCACCGACGTTCCGCGCATTAAGACCATTGCCAGTACGTATTTTGAGGATGGCACCGACCTGCCGTACGTGCAGGAGTTTGGCGTGGCGAGCGATGGCATTGTGGAGCAGCCGCGTATTGTCTCGGGCGGCATGGTCAACGATTCCTATATGCGTCTGGCAGCCGTGTCCGAGCTCAACATGCACTACGTGAGTACGCACTTTATGCACCCGGACGACCTACTGGATCCCGATCGCGGAGCCAAGGAGGGCTGGGAGGTCTACAAGGGCGGTCTGACCAACTACCTGGAGTGGCTTACCAAGTCTGCGCCCGACCTGCGTCGCCAGACCGGCTCGGAATGCTCGGGCGCCATCCAGCGCTTTTCGTCCGTGACGGTGAGCGTGGATACAAGTGCGGATGCCTGGACGCTCAGCCTGGGCAATTTCCACGACGAGGCGTGGCTCATGTTCCGCGCCAACAACGGCGAGCCGGGTGCAGTCACGGGTGGCGAGATTACGCATCTGACGGGCGATCTGTACCTGGTTAAAGCCACGGACAAGACGGTGACCATTGCACGCAAGGAGGGTGGCAACAAATGAGAATCTGTTTGGTACTCGAGGGTTGCTACCCCTATGTGCACGGCGGAGTGTCCACCTGGATGCACGGCTACATACAGGCCATGCCCGAGCACGAGTTTGTGCTGTGGGTGATTGGCGCGCATGCTGCCGACCGCGGCAAGTTTGTCTATGAGCTGCCCGGCAACGTGGTCGAGGTACACGAGGTATTTCTGGACGATGCCCTGCGGCTTTCGGGCGAGCAAGAAGAGGCCGATTTTAACGCCCGCGAGCGCGAGGCGCTGCGCCGCCTGGTGTCGCTTTCTAATCCGGACTGGGACGTGTTGTTCGATATCTTCCAGCGCCGTCGCGTGCATCCGCTCTCGTTTTTGCAGAGCCGCACGTTTATGGATATCTTTCGCGACGTGTGCCTGGCCGAGTACCCCTACACGCCTTTTGCCGACGCATTCCACACTATGCGCTCCATGTTGCTGCCCGTGCTCTACCTGCTGGGCAGCGAGGTGCCGGTGGCCGATGTGTACCACGCCATCTCGACCGGCTACGGCGGCCTGCTCGCCTGTCTGGGCTCAAGCGTTCACCAGGCTCCGGTGCTGCTGACCGAGCACGGCATCTATACCCGCGAGCGCGAGGAAGAGATCATTCGCGCCGACTGGGTGGTGCCGTCGTTTAAGGACCGCTGGATTCGCTTTTTCTACCTGCTTTCGGAGGAGATCTACCGCCGCGCCTTCCGTGTGACGAGCTTGTTCCATAACGCCCGCAAGACGCAGATCGATATGGGCTGCGATGCGGACAAATGCCTGGTCATTCCCAATGGCATCCAGTTCGACCGCTTTAAGGACATTCCCTTAAAGCCCGATGACGGCTGGGTGGACATTGGCGCGGTGGTGCGTCTGGCGCCCATCAAGGACGTCAAGACCATGATTTACGCCTTCTTTGAGCTGCACGAGCGCCTGCCCAAGGTGCGCCTGCACATCATGGGCGGCGTGGATGACGAGGAGTACGGAGCCGAGTGCCATGCGCTCGTCGATACCCTGGGCGTGCGCGATCTGATCTTTACCGGGCGCGTCAACGTGGTCGAGTACATGGAAAAGCTCGACTTTACCATTCTGACGAGCATCTCCGAGGGCCAGCCGCTCAGCGTGCTGGAGTCGCTTGCAGCGCGCCGTCCCTGCGTGACGACCGAGGTGGGCTGCTGCCGCGAGCTGCTCGAAGGCGCCCCGGGCGATGACTTTGGCGTGGCAGGTTTTTTGACGCCGCCCATGTATCGCAAGGGCTTGGCCGATGCCATGGAGCGCATGTGCGTGAGCCGCGCCCGCCGTATCGAGATGGGGGAGCGCGGCCAGCGTCGTGTTGCCACGTACTTCTTGCACGAGCAGATGCTCGCCAACTATCGCGCGCTGTACGACGAGACGGCGCGTTCGTTTGACCTGCCCAGAGAGGGGGAGTAGCCGGTGGCCGGAATCGGTTTTGAGCTCAAGCGCCTGTTTAGGCGCAAGGGTCTGTTTGCCACGATGCGCGCCTATGGCTACGCCGGCATTGTGTGCACGGGTCCCATGCTGCTGGGCGTGCTGCTCCAGGTTGGTATCTTGGTGCTGTGCGGTCTGTGGGGTGTGGGCCGCGCCAACCAGGATCTGCTGGTGTGCATGGTGACCTATACGCTGCTGGCATCGCTCACGCTCACAAGCTTTTTCTCCATGCCGGTCACGCGCTTTTTGGCCGACATGCTCTTTGCCGAGCGCGAGGATGAGATCTTGCCTTCGTTTTGGGGATCTAATGCCATCATGCTCGTTGCGGGCACCGTGCTCTACGGCGTCTTTTTGCTGTTCTCGGGCGCCACGCTGCTGCAGGGGCTGCTGTGCCTGTGGCTGTTCAACATTATGATCGTCAACTGGAATGGCATGAGCTACCTCACGGCCATCAAAGATTATCGTGGCATTCTGTGCAGCTTTGCGGCCGCCATTGGCGTGGCGTGTCTGTGCGCCCTGGCAGCGCTGGCGTTGGGACTGCCGCCGGTCGAGGGCCTGTTGGCGTCAATCGCCCTAGGCTACGGCGTCATGCTTGCCTGGGATGTGGTACTGCTGTACCGGTATTTTCCACAGAGTGATCGGAGTCCCTGGCGTTTTTTGCGTTGGCTCGACCAATTTATGCCGCTTGCACTTACGGGGCTGTTTACCAACTTGGGGCTTTTCGCACACCTGGTTATTATCTGGGCGGGCCCTATTGGCGTGCAGATCAAAGGCCTGTTTTACGGGGCTCCTTACCATGACGTTCCGGCACTCATTGCGTTTTTGACCACACTCGTCACGACCGTCAACTTTGTTGTGTCGGTCGAGGTCAATTTCTATCCGCGCTACCGTGACTACTACAGCCTGTTTAACGACGGCGGCGTGGTGGGCGATATTGTGGTGGCCGAGGAGGAGATGCTCTCCACGCTCAACAGCGAACTGCGCTTTTGCGCGCTCAAGCAGCTGTTTGTGACCGCGGCGGTCATCTCGCTCGAGACCACAGTGCTCTCGGCCCTGCCGCTGGGCTTTAACAATCTGATGCACGGGTATTTTCGCACGTTATGCGTAGGCTACGGCCTGTATGCCGTGGGCAACACGATCCTGCTTATCTTGCTGTACTTTACCGACTACAAGGGAGCCGTTCTGGCCTCGGGCCTGTTTGCCGGTGTGGCAGGGCTGGCGACCGCCGTGTCGTTGCTTTTGCCGCAGCAGTTTTACGGCTTTGGCTTTTTGTTGGGTGCGGTGGTGTTTTTTATCGTGGCCCTGCTGCGGCTCGATACCTATACCGCCAACTTGCCGTATCGTATCCTGAGCCAGCAGCCCATTGTAGCGACCGACAAAACGGGTCGCTTTACACAGCTGGGCCGCATGCTCGACCGTGCCGAACAGCGCTATGAGGAAGGCCGCCATAAGGGTGAGCCGCACGGCGCGTTTCAGCGCGCAGTAGTTCGCGTGTACCGTAACCATTGGGGAGGTTCTGATGATCGATAAGTTGATGTCTCGCCGCTGCCTGATCGAGGCGGCTGCCGGCGCGCTGATGCTTTCGGGCTGCTCGTCGCAGGACGAATCCTCGACCAAAAAGGCCAAGAAGC
>CAKUGX010000089.1 GCA_934654765.1 uncultured Collinsella sp.
CCTTAAGCGTTCACCGCAGCAGGTCTCCCGCTACCGGCGTCGCATGATTGACGCCGGCATCATTGGAGAACGCGGGCGCGGAATCGTCGCTTTTGAATTGCCATTCTTCCGCGACTACCTCGCCGCTCAATGCGTGAAATAGAAGTCAACGTGACAAAGGGGCAGTCCCTTTGTCACATCGTTTAGAGGTAACGGCCGGTAATGCTCTTGGAGCAGGCAGCAATGTCGGCTGGCGTGCCGGTGCAGACGATTTGCCCGCCGGCGTCGCCACCGCCCGGGCCCATGTCGATCACATAATCGGCGTTACGGATAAGGTCGAGATCGTGCTCGATCACGACAACTGTGGCGCCCTTGGCAACGAGGCCGTCAAACACACTCAGCAACACCTGAACATCGAGCGGATGCAGGCCGATCGTGGGCTCGTCGAATACGAATACGGCATCGTCCTGCACACGGCCCATCTCGCTCGCGAGCTTAAGGCGCTGCGCCTCGCCACCCGAAAGCGCCGGCGTGGGCTCGCCGAGCGTGAGGTAGCCCAGGCCCAGATCGTGCAAGGTCTGCAGACGCGTCTGAACTTTCTTGAGTCCCACCGTGGCGTCGAGCGCCTCGTCCACGCTCATATCCATGAGCTGCGGCAACGTAAGCAGGCTCCCGTCCTTGCCCTCACGATGGATATGCGAAGCCGCGTCTGCATAACGCGAGCCGCGACATGCCGGACAGACGATCTCGACGTCGGGCAAAAACTGCACGTCGAGCGATATCGAGCCCGTGCCATCGCACGTAGGGCAGCGCAAAGCGCCAGTGTTGTAGCTAAAGGCACCCGCCTTGTAGCCGGCTGCCTTGGCCTCGGGCGTACGGGCGAAGGCGCGACGCAGCTCGTCATGGATGTCGGCATAAGTCGCCACCGTCGAGCGCACGTTGGCGCCGATAGGCGTGGCGTCAATCAGGTTTGCGCGCGTGATGCCCTCGGCATCGACCCAACGCACGTGCCCCGGCAGGCGCTCGCCAGCTGCCTGCGCCTTGAGTGCCGGAATGAGCGTCTCGAGCACCAACGTCGTCTTGCCCGAGCCCGAAACGCCCGTCACCGCGACGAGACGGCCGCGCGGGATATCGACTTCGAGTGGCTTGACGGTATGAATGGTATCGGTCGCCATGCGGATATGGCCCCGGTCGAACATTTCCTCGTCAGTCACCTGCGGGCGCAAGCGCTTGGGGTCTGCGCGTAAAAACGGCGCGATGCGGCTGCCCTGCGCGTGCTCGATCTCGTCCACCGTACCGGCGGCGATCACATTACCGCCTCCTGCTCCGGCAACGGGGCCCATCTCGACCAGATAATCGGCTTCCGCCAGCACGCGCGCATCGTGGTCGACAACGACCACGGTGTTGCCGTCATCCACCAGGTCGCGCATCACGCCCACCAAGCCGTCGACATTGGCAGGATGCAAGCCGATCGAGGGCTCGTCCAGCACATAAAGCACGCCCGTCGATCGGTTGCGCACCACGCGGGCAAGCTGCACGCGCTGGCGCTCGCCCGTGGAGAGCGTGGCGCCTGCGCGATCGAGCGAAAGGTAATCGAGACCCAGGTCGACCAGACGACGGGCCACGCTCAAAAACGAATCGCAGATATCCGCTGCCATGGGTTGCATCTCGGCCGGCAAGGATGCGGGCACCCCGCGCACCCACTCAATCGCCTCACCCAACGTCATGGCCGCCGCCTGCGCCAGATTGATACCGCGCACCTGGGGTTGGCGCGCGGCCTCGGAGAGGCGCGTGCCGCCGCAGTCACGGCACGGGCCCTCGCGCAAAAAGCGAGCCACGCGTTTGAGGCCCTTATCGTCCTTAACCTTGGCGAGCGCATTCTCGACGGTATAGACGGCGTTGTAATAGGTAAAGTCAAGCGGCGTGGCGCCCTCGCCGTTTTTGGGAACGTAGAGAATATGCTTCTTAACCGCCGGACCATGGAACACGATGTCGTGCTCTTGAGGTGTGAGCTGGTTAAACGGCACATCGGTACGCACACCCATCTCGCCGGCTACCTGCTTCATCAAGTCCCACATGAGCGTGCCCCAGGGAAGCACCGCGCCTTCGTTGATGGTCTTGGACTCGTCGGGCACCAGGCTCGCTTCGTCCACCTCGCGCATGACACCGGTACCGCCACAGGTGGGGCATGCACCGCCGCTATTGAAAGCCAAATCCTCGGCACTCGGCGCGTAGAACTCGCGGCCGCATGTCGAACACATGAGCGGCAGGCCTGCGGCCACGTTAAGGCTCGGCTCCACACGCGCCCCGCAATGTGGGCACACGTGATGGGCACAGCGGCTAAAGAGCAAACGCAGACTGTTGTTGAGCTCGGTCATGGTGCCAAAGGTCGAGCGTACGCCTGGCACACTAGGGCGCTGATGCAACGCGAGCGCCGCCGGCACGTGCAGCACTTCATCCACCTGAGCGTGCTCGGCCTGGGTGAGCCGACGGCGGGTATAGGTGCTGAGCGCCTCCAGGTAACGGTGCGAGCCCTCGGCATAAAGAACTCCCAGCGCCAGCGAGCTCTTGCCCGACCCCGACACGCCGGCAATACCCACGAGCTTTCCCAGCGGAATATCGATATCGATGTTCTTGAGGTTGTGGACACGTGCACCGCGCACCTCGATAGCACTTGGTTGTTGCGACACCGTCATCACTCCCCTTCCCGTTGATCGAATATGACAAGAGGACTGTCCCTTTGTCACATTACTCGTACCGTGCCTGCCTGCGCCAGTCTTCGCAGGTCAAATACGTAAAGCACTCGGTACGTACATCGCCCATAAGCTCGCAGGGCACGTCGCGCTCAACGTGATGCGGCGCGAATCCACACTTTTGCTGAACGCGTAACGACTTGTTATTGCCCTCGTAATATCCGCACCAAAGCGCCTTGCAGCCAAGCGTTTCGAACGCATAGCGCTGCATGGCTCGCACCGCCTCGGGAGCAAAGCCTCGGCCCCAGAACGGCTTGGCGACCCAATAGCCCACCTCGAACTCGAGCCCGCCTCTTTGGCTGTTCGACTCGCAGCGAGGCGGCATGAGCCCGATGCTGCCCACGGGCTCGTCTGCCTCAGCCAGGCAAATGGCAAAGGTATGGGGCGCCGCAAAGACCGTCCGAATGATCTCCCTGCTCTCCTCAATGCTTCGATGGGGCGGCCAACCCGCAGCCGGCCCCACGTCCGGATCGCTCGCATATGCAAACAGGCTCGCCGCATCCGTCTCGCGCCACGGACGAAGCGTCAAACGCTCGGTATGAATCACCATGTTTTGACCTCTCTCAGACATCGATGTGACAAAGGGACTGTCCCTTTGTCACATTACTCGTGCCATAAAATGCGATCGCGAATGTATGCGCCCAGCATGGGCACGGTAAACCGGACCAGGCCGTATCCGGCGGCCTCGATGACGCGCTCGCGAATCAGGCTTGCGCGATATTTACTCGTCCAGCTCTGGGTGCGATCACAGCGCTCAATGATGTCCGCCATGCGCGTCGGCTTGCCCTCGTCAACCGCCATGGCCTCGATAAAGAGACGCTGAGGGCTGCGCAGCCCGTAATACAGAGGCGCGTCAACCGCTTCGTAGAACTCGGAGACGGCATCCGCATGGCCAGCCTCGACATCGTGCCTTTCGATGACCTGCGAGCCACGCCGGACAGCAGAGCGCCACATGTAATATCCCACCAGCTGGACCATGTAGGGATGCCCCATACTCTTGCGTGCCGCAAGGTCCGCCGTCTCCGCGTCAACGTAAAGGCCTGCGTCTTTGACCGTCTGGATATATGAATCGCGCACCTTGGGCAAAGAAATCGCCCCCAGCGTACGCTGCTGAGCACGGCGCAAAAACGTCACGCTCGGTTCTTCGAGCAGATCGTCAACCATACTGGGCAAGCCGGCAAATACCAGCGCAAGACCGCACTGGTCGCTATCGGGCAGGCCCGTAGCATCCTGATCTCCGAGCACCTGCTGATAGAGAACGGCAAGAGCCGCCAGCTCCTCGATAGACGCAGACTGTGCCTCGTCAATCGCAAACAGTATGCCCTTGCCTGGACCGAGCTTCTTGAGGCGCTCGTTGACCAGCCCTCGTAACGTCTCGCCCTTTGCCCGCGCCGCCTCGACCGACATCCGGCCAAACGACGGCCCGAACTCCATTGACGTCACAACGGGTTTATTCGAGCGAAGCGCGTCGGCTAAGCGGTCGCATAAGCCAAGCGAAGCGGAATCGGAGACAACCGCCCATCCGCGCTCGCTGGCTAGACGTTGCAGCTCCCGCAGGAGAACCGTTTTGCCGCAGCCGCGGTTTCCCGTAATGAGCATGAGCCTACCCGGCGCTCCGGCGCCGTTATCGAGCCCTTCCTCGAAATCTTCGATGACCGACTCGCGACCGATGAGTATCGGAGGCCGCTTGCCGGCCGTTGGCTTAAAGGGGTTTGGATTCATGTCGGCCTCCTCGGATTGGCAAACGCTGTTAATAGTTATACCAACTTATACCGAGTTATACCAACAGGATGCGACAAAGAGACTGACCATCTATCACCTATGGCCGAAAAACTCGGCGTCCGCCGCTCGCCAGGGGCGGAAGGTGGCGGGATCGACCTTTACGTGGGCTGCAGCGGGTACGTCGTACCATTTGACCGTGTAGCCGGCGCCGTGAGAGCAAAAGACCGAGTCGGGCATGTTGGGCAGATCGGCCTCGGGTTCATAGGCCGCCGTCTCGATTACGCGCTCGGCATCATGACAGGCCGCATAACCGGCGAACTCCAGGTACAGATGCCCGCGACCACTCGTGTAGGCAGCCACCTCCAGCGCATAATCCTGCACCTCGGATGCCGGCACGCGACCCACAAGCTTCGCCCGGTCTCCCGCCATCGTCGGCGGCTCGTACTCGGCACCCATGCGCGTGGCATCCGAGAGCGCCCGGCCCACGCACTCCCCCGGCACCTCGAGCTCAAAGCAATACCACGGCTCCAACAGCATCGCCGCGCCGGCCTCACGCGCCTGCATGAGCCCCTGGCGAATCGCACGGTACGTGGCCTGGCGGAAATCGCCGCCCTCGGTGTGTTTGGCATGAGCGCGGCCACCCGTGAGCGTAATGCGCACATCGGTGATGGGCGAGCCGGTCAGCACACCCAGATGATCGCGCTCCATAGCGTTGGTGAGCGCCAGACGTTGCCAGTTAAGATCGAGCTCGTCGGTCGAGGTCACGGTGCCAAACTGCACGCCCGAGCCCGCCGGCAGCGGCTCTAAGCGCAGGTGCACCTCGGCATAGTGACGCAGCGGTTCAAAGTGGCCCACGCCCTCGACCAGCTGCGAGATGGTCTCCTTGTAGAGGATGCCACCGGGCTCAAACTCAACCGCAAGGCCAAAGCGATCGGCCAACACCCGCTGCACGACCTCGAGTTGCACGGCGCCCATCAGCTGCAGGTGAATCTGCTCCAGATGCGTATTCCAGCTTACGCCGAGCATGGGATCTTCGTCTGCCAGCTCAGTCAGCGCTTTGAACACCGCGTGGACATCGTGTTCGCCCGGAAGCACCGTATAGGTGAGGACCGGCGCAATGACGGGCGCATCGCCCGCGGGTTCCGCGCCCAAGGCGTCCCCCGGGCGAACGTGCGCAAGACCCGTCACGGCACAAATACCGCCAGCAGCAACTTCTTGGGCAAGCTCATACTTCTCGCCGTTATAGATGCGCACTTGATCGACCTTCTGCTCCCACGCCTCGGCACCGGAACGTCCGTCAATCATCTGCTTGGCGTGCAGCGTGCCGCCGGTCACTTTAACCCAAGCCAAACGCTCGCCGCGATCTCCGCGGCTGACACGATAGACGCGCGCGGCAAACTCCGGGAGCCACGCCTGTTCACGCATCAGCGCGCATATACCATCCAGCAGCTCGTCCACGCCTTGGTTCTTGAGCGCCGAGCCGGCAAAACAGGGAAAGAGCTTGCGCTCGGCAACCATGCGCGACAGCGTTGCGACAGAAAGCTCACCCGCTTCAAGAAACTCCTCGAGTGCCGCCTCGTCCAACGCAGCAGCATCCTCCCAGGCGGCACCGCCCGCCAACAGTTCGTTGGCATCCAGGCAGCCTTCGGAAAGACGCTGCCCAAGCTGTGCCAGCAAAACATCGCGGCCGGGATGCTCCAAATCGATTTTGTTGATATAGATGAACGTCGGGATGTCATAGCGCGCAAGCAGGCGCCACAGGGTTTCGGTGTGCCCCTGCACGCCATCGTTGGCACCCACAACCAAAATCGCATAGTCGAGTGCGCGCAGCGTGCGCTCCGCCTCGGCAGAAAAATCGACATGCCCCGGTGCATCCACGAGCATGACATGGGTATCGCCGTGGTCGAGCACGGCCTGCGACGAGAAGATCGTGATGCCGCGCTCGCGCTCGATCGCGTCAGTGTCCAGATGCGAATCGCCATCGTCCACGCGGCCGCGCTTGCGAATGCGACCCGCGTTGAACAGCATGGCCTCGGCCAGCGTGGTCTTGCCGGCATCGACATGCGCCAAGATTCCAACGACCGCTTGCTTCGACATGGCTCTCCTCTTATTGCAAGCCCATCGCACGCGGCGACGGGCATCCTCGTTCCACACTGGATGATACAATTTACGGGCCGGCGGGCGAAGCGGGCCCTATCCCCCGACCGAGCTCATCGCCCTGCGTTGCCGCGCGGCGATTTTCGTAGGTTCGCGCCTTGCGAAAGCCGGCACCTCCCCTTTTTTGTCTGCCCGGGCTTATCTGGGGCAGTAACAACGCGAGCCCCACAACTGCGAGGAGCCACCATGAAGGCATTGCTCAACGAATTCAAGGAATTCATCAATCGCGGCAACGTGATAGACATGGCCGTCGGCGTAATTATCGGCGGCGCATTCACCGCTATCGTGACCTCGCTCACCGACAACATCATCAATCCGCTTATCTCTGTGATTGCCGGCGGCAGCGCCACCGAGATCTCGGGGCTGGTGGTGCCGGGCACCAATATCGACTTTGGCGCCTTTATCGGCGCGTGCATCAACTTTTTGATTGTGGCGGCGATCGTCTTTGCCATCGTCAAGGCGTTTAACAAGGCGCAGGAGATTGGCGACAAGTTGGCCGGCGCCCCCGCCGAGGAAGCCGCCCCCAAGCCCGTCTGCCCTTATTGCCTGGAAGAGGTAAATGAGGGCGCGACCAAATGCTGCCACTGCGGAAGCGAGCTGCCCAAGGCGTAGCCAGCATTTCCCTAACGATGAACGTTGGTCTTTTGCCCAGCCAAAACACCACATGCAATCAGAACCACCCTTAAAAAGGGTGGTTTGCTCTTAGGGTATAACCCACGGGCCCCGGGCTCGCGTCTAAAGGCGCGGGCCCGGACTTCGTCCAGGCCTAGTGCATCTTGACCCGTGGCGCGCCGGTCGAACCGGCAGGATCACCTCCTCTTGAAGGGGTCCTCGTACTCCTTCACGCTCAGCTTGTCCAGCGCGATGTCGTGGGACTCCTGCTCCCTGATGTACTTGGCGATCGTCGCCTCGTTCAGGCCGACGGTGGACACGTAGTAGCCCTCCGCCCAGAACTTCCTGTTGCCGAACTTGTACTTCAGGTTGGCGTGCCTGTCGAATATCATCAGCGAGCTCTTCCCCTTCAGGTAGCCCATGACGCTCGCGACGCTGTACTTCGGCGGGATCGCCAGCAGCACGTGCACGTGGTCGGGCATCAGGTGCCCCTCGATTATCTCGATCCCCTTGTACTCGCACAGCTTCCTGAGGATCTCCCCTATGTCGCTCCTGATTTGGTTGTAGATGACTTTGCGCCTATACTTCGGCGTGAACACGATGTGGTACTTGCACATCCACTTCGTGTGGGAAAGGCTGTAGGCCTTCTGGGCCATGGCGACCACCCCTTCGACTCGAATTCTTGACGGCCTGAACAATCGTCAATATCGGTCGGAGGGGTGGCTTTGTAAAGCCGTTTGTCTCCACCCGCATAGCGGGTGGGTTGAAGCTGGCCGCTGCGCGCCCAGCAGACTAAAGTCTTGACAAAAAGGGCGCCCCTAAAAGGAGCGCCCTCGCAAATCGCCTATGCAGCTAGTTTACGCAACCGGCTCGATCTTCTCGAGGCCGCCCATGTAGGGACGCAGGACCTCGGGGATCGTGATGGTGCCGTCGGCGTTCTGGTAGTTCTC
>CAKUGX010000090.1 GCA_934654765.1 uncultured Collinsella sp.
GGCGACGCCCTGGTGGCGGGCCTGTCCTACGGCCGCGTCCGCGCCATGATCGACCCCAAGGGCAACCCCGTCACCGAGGCCGGCCCCTCCGACCCGGTCGAGATTCTGGGCCTTTCCTCCGTGCCGAACGCCGGCGACGAGTTCCGCGTGTTCCAGGACGACCGCGAGGCCCGCGACCTGGCCGACCAGCGCGCGCTCAAGGCCCGCATCGAGGAGCAGAACCGCGTCAAGCACGTGACGCTCGAGAACCTCTTTGCGACCATGGCCGACGCCGAGGTCAAGGAGCTCAACCTCATCATCAAGGCGGACGTCCAGGGCTCCATCGAGGCGCTCCAGGACTCGCTGGACAAGATGGACCAGTCCGAGGTCCGCATCAACACGATCCACGCCGCCGTCGGCGCCATCAACGAGACCGACGTCGTCCTCGCCGACGCCTCGAACGCCATCATCATCGGCTTCGGCGTGCGCCCGGACGCCAAGGCCCGCAACGCCGCCGAGCGCGAGGGCGTCGAGATCCGTTGCTACGACGTCATCTACAAGTGCCTCGAGGAGCTCGACGCTGCCCGTATCGGCATGCTCAAGCCCACCGAGGTCGAGGTCTCCACGGGTACCGCGACCGTCCTGGACACCTTCAAGGTGCCCAAAGTCGGTATCGCCGCCGGTGTCCGCGTCGAAGAGGGCGAGATCGCCGCGACCGATTCCGTGCGTCTGGTGCGCGACGGCATCGTGGTCTTCAACGGCAAGATCGCCTCGATGCGCCACTACAAGGACGAGGCCAAGAGCCTCAAGAGCGGTTCCGAGGGCGGCATTGGCCTGGAGAACTTCCAGGACATCAAGCCCGGCGACCAGATCGAGGGTTACCGCATCGACCAGGTTGCCCGTACCGAGTAGGGGGTAGCGCTATGAAGCAAACGCAGGCAACCCGCCGTCTGGGCGAGCAGCTTCGCGAGAAGCTTGGTTATATCCTGCTCTTTGAGGTTTCCGATCCGCGTCTCGACCTGGTTACTTTGACCGCGGTCGAGGTCGCGGTGGACCGTTCGTTCGCGCGTGTGTTCGTGTCGTGCGATGCGAGCCGCTACGACGAGGTCATGGAGGCGCTCGCAAGCGCCAAGGGCCGTATTCGCAGCCTGTTGGCTCGCTCGCTCGATTGGCGTGTCACGCCCGAGCTCGATTTTCGCATCGATCGTTCGACCGATGAGGCCGAGCGCATCACGCGTGCGCTGGAAAACGTTCCCGCCACGCTTGCGATCGAAAAGGACGAGGACGGCTATCCGATAGCGGATGCCGCCCAGGAGGCAGCTTTAGATGACTAATTCCGCCGACCTCGCCTCGTGCGAGTCTGCAGATATTCAGCGACGCATCCTCGAGCTCATCGAGGGTGCGTCCTCCATTGCGATTTCGGGACACACTTCTCCCGATGGCGATGCCCTGGGCTCCGTGCTGGGTCTGGGCCTCTCGCTTATGAAGTTTTTCCCCAACAAGGACATTGCCCTGCTGCTGGCAGATGATGACCCGGTTCCGCGCATCTACCGCTTTATGGAAGGCTCCGATCGCCTGGTACCGGCATCTGCGTATACCGGCAATCCGGACCTTTTCATCTCGGTGGACGTACCGGTCGTCGAGCGTCTCAATAATTCCGCCGAGGTGCTTCGTCGCTCCAAGCATGTGGTGTGCTTCGATCACCATCCGGCGCGCGAGGAGTTTGCCGAGCTCAGCCTGAGGCGCGTCGAAGCTGCAGCCTGTGCCATGATCATCGACCGCTTCTTGGACAATTGCGGCATTGTCGCACGTGATGGCGTCGCGACCTGCCTGCTGTGTGGCTTGGTTACCGATACCGGCCGTTTCCAGTACCAAAACGCCGATGCCGCCGCGTTCCATGCAGCTTCGCGTCTGGTTGCCCACGGTGCCGATCCGGCGCGTGTGGCACTCGAGGTCTACCAGAGCATGCGCGTTGAGTTTTTGCACCTCAAGTCCATCGTTATGGGCCGCATCAAGACGGTGGCCCACGGGCGCGTTGCGTATAGTTACGCGTACCAGAGTGACCTTGAGGCTTGCGGTGTCACCTCGGATGAGTGCGACGGCCTAGTCGATGTGGTGCGCTCGGTGATGGGCGTCGAGGTCTGCCTGTTCCTGAAGGGCATTGAGGGCGATACCAAGGTGCGCGGCAACCTGCGCTCCAAGGGGGACCTCAACGTGTCCGAGATCGCTGCTGCTTTTGGCGGAGGCGGACATCCTGCTGCCGCCGGTTTCTCCAACAACGGAACGATTCTCGAGACGCTCACCGTGGCACTTCCCATGCTGGCCGAACTGGTAGGGGAGGATCCCGCTTCGGTGACCGTCGAGCTTTAACTTTTTGGATGGTACATGGCTCGTCGTACGCCTTCTCAACTGAATATGCTGCTCGCCGTCGATAAGCCGGTGGGCTGCACGTCCCACGACGTGGTTTCGCAATGCCGACGCGCCCTCCATGAGCGGCGCGTCGGCCATGCCGGCACGCTCGACCCCATGGCATCGGGTGTCATGGTGGTGGGTGTGGGCCAGGCCACCCGTCTGCTGGGCATGCTAACCCTCGATACCAAAAGCTATGTCGCCGACATCTCGTTTGGCGCCGAGACAAATACCGATGATGCGGAGGGCGAGGCGGTCCGCACGGTGACTGTTGCCAACGAGCTCCGCGATCCTGCCTATGCCCGTGAGCGCTTGGCCGCCATGCTGGGTCCGCAGATGCAGGTGCCGCCGGCGTTTTCGGCTATCTCGGTCAATGGCGTTCGCGCCTACAAGTCTGCTCGCGAGGGCAATGCGGTGGACTTACCTCCGCGTCCCGTCGAGGTCTATGCCGCCGACCTGATCGCCGTGGGCGGCGAAGGTGATACGTGTGTGTGGACCGTGGCGTTCTCGGTGAGCAAGGGCACCTATATCCGTGCGCTCGCTCGCGACTTGGGCCGCGCCTGCGAGAGCGCCGCGCACATTTCCGCGCTGCGCCGCACGGCCTCCGGTGTTGTTTCCATTGGCGCCTGTCATGCGGTCGAGGAGCTTTCTCCCGAGTCCGCGCCTGGCTTTGCCCTGGATCCCATTGCGGCCCTGGGCGCCACGCGTGTTGACTTGCCGGGCAATCTTGCCGAAGACCTGCTCTGCGGCCGACGCATTCCCGTTGAGCGTGCGCTTGCCGATTTCGATGCTTCGAAAGCGCCGTTTGCGCTGGTGCTCGATGGGGGACTCAAGGCGCTCGCCCGCATCGAAAGTGGCCGCTTTGTCATGGAGCACGTGTTTCCGCAGGCAATCGGCGGTGTTCGATGATGTTATCCGCTCGCGAGCTCGCGCGTATCTTTTTCGAAGGCGAGTCGGACGAGGCTCGCATCGTTACTTCCGATGCGTTTGATGAGTGCGAGCACTTGGGTGCCGCATCGATTGCCATCGGCGTGTTCGATGGTGTGCACCGTGGACACCGGGAACTCATCGAAGCGCTTGTCCGTGATGCCCGTGCCCATGGCTGCAAGGCGGTCGTGGTCACTTTCGATCCCGACCCGGACGTTGTGGTGAGCCCTTCGCCCGCTCAAAAATTGATGACGACGGCCGACCGTCTACATGCCTTGGCTCAGACCGGGGTCGATGCAGTGGTGGCCGTTCCCTTTACGCCTGAGGTTGCGGCACTCGACCATGTCGGTTTTCTCACACTGTTGTCACGCGTGGTTGACATTCGTTCGATTCGCGTTGGCAGCGATTTTAGGCTGGGTCGTGGCGGTGCTTCTGGTGTTGCCGAGATGCGCGCCTGGGGTTCCGAGCACGGCGTTGACGTGTATGGTCACGACCTGCTTTGCGAGGGCGGTGAGGCCATTTGCGCCACCCGCATTCGTCACGAGCTGGGACAGGGCCATGTGGAGCTTGCTGCTGAGTTGCTCGGCCGCCCGTATATGGTGCGTGGCAGTGTTGTTCGCGGCCGTCACGAGGGTTCTGGCATGGGCTTTCCCACGGCAAACCTGCAGGTTCCCGACGGTATTCAGGTGCCTGCCGATGGCGTGTATGAGGGTCTGGTGCTCGTCGATGATACCGTATGGCCCGCTGCCGTTAACGTGGGTCTGCCTCCGACGTATGCCGACGATGCCGCCTCGGCGCATCTGGAGGCTAACTTAATTGGTTATACGGGCGATCTGTACGGCGCTTCCGTTTCGCTGGCGTTTACGCGCTGGCTGCGCCCGTCGCGCGTGTTCGAGTCCCTCGATGAGTTGATTGCGACCGTTGAGGGTAACATTGACGATATCCGTCACAACTTGGGTGAGCAGGGGGTGAGCATCCGTGATTAGCGATGAGGAGAAAGACCAGGTGCGCGCTGCGTCCGATCTGGTCGCCATCGTGCAGGAAACGGTTGAGCTCAAACCCCGCGGCCATGAGTTTTGGGGTTGCTGCCCCTTCCATGGCGAAAAGACGCCGTCGTTTCACATTATCCCCGCCACGCAGGTGTGGCACTGCTTTGGTTGCGGCGAGGGCGGCGACGTCTTCACCTACATTATGAAGCGCGAGAACCTGAGTTTTCCTGAGTCGATTCGCTATCTGGCCGATCGTGCCGGCATTGAGCTGCATGATACCGGTGATCGCCGCGAACGTGCTACCAAGCGTGCCCGTATCTATGACCTATGTGCCGAGACGGCGCAGTTCTACCACACCATGCTCATGCGCGGTAAGGACAGCCGCCCGCGCGAGTACTTTGCCAGCCGCGGCATGGGCGGCGATGTCTGCCGTCGTTACTGCCTGGGCTTTGCGCCGGGCCGCAATGCGCTGGTGTCCCCTCTGTCGCAGGCGGGATTGACCCCGCAAGAGATGATCGACGCCAACGTGGCCGTCAGCCGCGGGCGTGGACAGCTCGCTGATCGCTTTTACGACCGCGTGATGTTTCCCATCTTCGATGAGCAGGGTCACAACATTGCCTTTGGCGGTCGCATTATGGGCGACGGTCAGCCTAAGTACCTCAACACCGCCGAGACGAGCGTGTTCCATAAAAAGCGAAACCTCTATGGCTTTAACTGGGCCAAGGAGTTTATCGTTGCGCAGGATACGGCCATCGTGGTGGAGGGCTATACCGATTGCATCGCCTGCTGGGAGGCGGGGATCAAAAACGTTGTCGCCACGCTGGGCACCGCGCTCACGGAGCATCACGTCAAGACGCTCACCCGCTTTGCCAAGCGCATCGTGTATATGTTCGACGGCGATGCGGCGGGACAGAAGGCCGCCCGCCGCGCGATTCAGTTTATCGAGCAGGATTCGATGGATCTGCGCTGCGTGGTGCTGCCCGACGGCAACGATCCCATGGAGTTCATCACGGCGCACGGCGGAGAGGAGCTGCAGAAACGCATTGACGCTGCCGAACCGCTCATGGACTTCGTGTACCGTTCGCTGCAGGAGTCGAGTGACATCACCACGCCGGGCGGTCGTGCCAAGGCACTCGAGGATGCGCTGACGCTCATCTATCCGCTGCGCGATAGCTATATGATCGATACGTACTTTATCCAGATTGCCGATCTGCTTGGTTTGGATCTGGAGACAGTGCGTGCGAGTTCGGGTCGCGTGTTTCGCGATGTCGCCAAGCGCGAGGATGCGGAACGACGTCGTGAGCAGAACTATGAACGCCAGCGGGCGCAAGCCGAGCACTCTGGTAGCGCTGGCGGTCGGACGTCTGGTTCGCGGGGGGCATCTCGCGGTGCTTGGTCATCGGGCGCCACGCCGGCAGTAGCGGCGCCGGTCGAAGAAGAGCCGTACGACTATGTCCCGCTCGATGTCTACGGTGCCGCGCCCGTGGAGGTCGTCGACGACCTGCCGCCGATCGATGTGCCTGATGGTATGGGTGCTGTACCTGTGACTGATGGTTCGGGCACTCCGGCTGCGGCGGCGCCGATGGTTCTTACTGATCTTGAGCGCAAGTCCTTGGCGGGGGAGCGCGAGCTGTTGACGATGCTTACGAGCTACCCCGACCTGTTCCGCACGTATGCCGACCGCATCTGCTCTATCGAGTGGGTTGACCCACGTCACGAGTCCATCGCATGGGCCGTTCTGGCAACTCCGCCGGGAACCGATCCTGCAGCCTGCATGGATGCGGCGCGCTCGGTCTGTCCCGAGGCGGCAACGCTTGTGAGTGCCGGGCGCATCTCCGCGACGAGCAAGCACCCCACCGAGACGAACATCGTGTTCATGCTTGATACGCTCGAGCTCTACACCATCAAGCGCCGCATGCGTGCCGCACAGGCCAAGCTGCGCCAGGACCGTTCGCTCGACGATGAGGCCCGTCGCGCGCTGACCGTGCAGGCCGCGCGGGATTCGCAGCGTCAACGCGAGCTGCAAAAGTCGATCGGCGGCGTGGCGGACCCGTTCCGTTTGATCGGTCTGGAGGCCGCGGGCACCGAACAAGCCTAGATGTTGTGGTCAACCAGCGTATTCTCGCCTATATCCAGTCCTCTTTTTGGGTATAGACGTCAATGTGTGTGCTAAAGTATTGAGTCCTGTGGACTATGAAGGGAGAATCTGTGCCAAAAAAGACTGAGAGCACGGGTACTGGGCTGGAATCCTACGTTGCAAAGCTCATGGGCAACGGCTCAAACAGGACTTCGGTAACCGAGGACGAGATTCAGGTCGCCCTGAAGGATATCGATGTTTCTGACGAGCAGCTCACCGCGGTGTATTCCGCGCTGCGCAACAGCGGCATCCAGATTATCTCCGCGAGCGGAAACGACGACGCCCCCATGGACGTCGACGATGACGATAACGATACCGATACCGACGATTTCGATGACGACGACGAGCACGATTCCGGCTCGCTCGACGATCACGAGCTCAAGATGGCCCGTCAGGCCGACGCCGAGATGGGTTCTTCCAAGAGCAAGAAGAAGCGCACCGTGCGCACGTCCCGTTCGCGTTCGCGCGTGCGCGGCATCGATGCCTCCACGGTGATGCTGACCGGCGACCCGGTCCGTATGTACCTCAAGGAGATCGGTAAGGTCGACCTGCTGACCGCATCCGAAGAGGTCGACCTGGCCATGAAGATCGAGGCCGGTCTCGAGGCCACTGAGAAACTCGAGGCCGCCGATGCGGGCGAGATCGAGCTCACGCGTGCCGAGATGCGTCGCCTGACTCGTATCGAGAACGTTGGTCTTGAGGCCAAACAGGCGCTCATCAGCGCTAACCTGCGTCTGGTCGTCTCCATCGCCAAGCGCTATGTCGGCCGCGGCATGCTGTTCCTGGACCTGATCCAGGAGGGCAACCTCGGTCTGATTCGCGCCGTCGAGAAGTTCGACTACCAGAAGGGCTTCAAGTTCTCCACGTACGCCACGTGGTGGATTCGTCAGGCCATTACGCGCGCCATTGCCGACCAGGCCCGTACCATTCGTATTCCCGTGCACATGGTCGAGACCATCAACAAGCTCGTCCGCGTGCAGCGCCAGCTTCTCCAGGACCTGGGCCGCGACCCGACCCCCGAGGAGATCGGTGCCGAGATGGACATGAGCGCCGACCGCGTCCGCGAGATCCAGAAGATCTCGCAGGAGCCCGTGTCGCTCGAGACCCCCATCGGCGAGGAAGAGGATTCCCAGCTGGGAGACTTCATCGAGGACTCCCAGGCAATCGTTCCGCCCGATGCCGCCAGCTTCTCCATGCTGCAGGAGCAGCTCACTCAGGTGCTCGACTCGCTTGCCGATCGTGAGCGCAAGGTTATCGAGCTGCGCTTTGGCCTTGTCGACGGGCATCCCCGTACGCTCGAGGAAGTCGGCCGCGAGTTTGGCGTCACGCGCGAGCGTATCCGCCAGATCGAGTCCAAGACCTTGGCCAAGCTCCGCCACCCCAGCCGCAGCAGCAAGCTCAAAGACTATATCGAAAGCTAGTCAAGCAAGAAGCGCCCTCAAGCACATCCGCTTGGGGGCGCTTTCATGTAGTCATTGGGGACGTTCTTGAATGACTAGTCGTTTAAGAACGTCCCCAATGACTAACTTGGCACTT
>CAKUGX010000091.1 GCA_934654765.1 uncultured Collinsella sp.
CTCGCTTAATACCCGCCGTCTCGGACGAATCGTTGAGCTTGGTCGAGGTGCCGTGGGCATTGATGTAGAGGCCCTCAGAAGGCTTGACGTCGCCCTCGGCCACCGCCAGCGATATCGCACGGGCAATGCCGGCAGCCTCGGGATCGGGACTCGTGATGTGATAAGCATCATCGGTGTTGCCGTAGCCCACGACCTCGGCATAAATGTGCGCACCGCGCGCCTGCGCATGTTCCATGCTCTCGAGTACCAACACGCAGGCGCCCTCGCCCATCACAAAGCCGTCACGGTCTGCATCGAACGGGCGGCAGGCCGTCGCGGGATCGGGGTTGGTGGTCAATGCGCGGCAGGACGTAAAGCCTGCAACGGCATCGGGGATAATGGCCGCCTCGGCACCGCCCGCGAGGATCGCGTCGGCATAGCCGTGCTTGATAGCACGGAACGCCTCGCCCACCGCATGGGCCGAGGTCGCGCACGCAGTCACGACTGGCAGGGTCGGTCCCTTTGCCTTGTGACGGATTGCGATATTGCCCGATGCCATGTTGGGGATCATCATCGCGATCATGTAAGGCGATGCGCGGCGGGGCCCACGGTCGGCAATCGTATGGACGTTGTCGACGAGCGTCTGCATGCCGCCCACGCCCGACCCCACGTAGACGCCCAGGCGTTCGCGATCGATGGCGCCTTCGACATCAAAGCCCGCATCGTGCATGGCCTCGTCCGAAGCCGCCATCGCAAACTGAACGCAGTGATCGAGATGCTTGGCGTCACGCTTGCCAAAGTACTCGGTACCGTCAAAGCCCTTGACCTCGGCCGCCACCTTGACGGCAAACGCATCCGTATCGAAGTGCGTAATCGGGCCGATGCCACAGGTCCCGGCACACATGGCCGCCCAGGTGGCAAGCGCGGTGTTGCCGAGCGGCGACACGGCACCGATGCCGGTGATTGCAACTCTCTGTTCCATCATGGTCTCCTCATCCAAGCCGTTCTTCGGCCCTGGTTTCTACATCGCCATTCCGCCGTCAACGCGTACGACCTCGCCCGTAATGTAGGCAGCCGCATCGCTCGCCAAAAAGCGCACCACACCGGCCACTTCCTCGGGGCGCGCCATGCGCTTTAGGGGAATCTGCTCCTCGGTTGCCGCGCGAACCTTCTCCGAGAGCTTTGCCGTCATATCCGTCTCGACAAACCCGGGGGCGACCGCGTTCACTCGTACGCCGCGGGGCGCAAGCTCGCGCGCCACCGCCTTGGTAAGCCCTATCACGCCCGCCTTGGAGGCGGCGTAGTTGACTTGGCCGGCATTGCCCATCAGGCCCACGACCGAGCTCATGTTGACGACGCAACCGCCGCGCTGGCGCATAAAGGTCTTGGTGAGCGCGCGCGTCATATTGAATGTTCCCTTGAGATTGACATCGAGCACGCGATCGAAAGCATCGTCGCCCATACGCATGAGCAGGCCGTCGCGCGTGATGCCGGCGTTGTTGACGAGCACCCAAATGGAGCCAAAGTCGTTGAGGACCGCTTCCACGCACGCGTTGACGGCGGCGGGGTCGGCCACGTCGCATTGATATGCGCGCGCCGCGGCACCAGCCGCCTCGCAGGCTTCGCACGTCTCGCGCGCCGCATCGACGCTGCCGGCATAGACGACAGCGATATCAAAGCCGTCCTCCGCCAGACCGACAGCGCAGGCGCGGCCGATACCACGCGATCCGCCCGTGACCAGTGCCACGAGACGTGAGTCGTTGCGCTCGAGCGTGCCGTTGTTCAAGTTGCCCATGTCATTCCTTTCGGGTTACAGCCCTGTGGACTATGCGAGCTCGTCGGCAATAGCTGCGACCTGCTCGGCCGTTTCGCACGAATACACGCGAACGTCGCTCAGCGTACGCTTGACCAGGCCCGACAGCGTTTTGCCAGGGCCGACCTCAATAAACGTGTCGATGCCCTGATCCTGCAGAGTATGCAGCGTGTCGACCCAGCGCACGGCATGGCTCACCTGGTCGGCCAAGACATCCGATGCCGCTCGCGGGTCCGCCGGATAGGGCGCCGCCGTCATGTTTGCCATGACCGGAATCAGCAGCGGAGACGGCGCGTGGCCGTCTTGGATATACGTCGCCAGCCCCTCAGTCGCCTCGGCCATATAGGGGCTATGAAATGCACCCGACACCGCGACTTTCATAGCGCGGCCGCCAGCCTCTTTTACTAGGACGTCGAGCTCCTGCAGTGCCTCGGACGCTCCGGCCACAACCGTCTGCTGCGGACTGTTGTAGTTGACCGGCCAGCAGTCCTCGCCGGCCTGTTTTGCCAGGCCCTCGACTTGCGCCGCATCGAGTTTGATGACGGCGCGCATGCCGCCGGGGTGACGCTCGGCCGCCGTGGCCATCAATGCCGCGCGCTCACACACGAGCTCAAAACCCGCTCGCGTATCGAATGCCCCCGCGAAGGTGAGTGCTGCGACCTCGCCCAGCGAGAATCCCGCACAGGCGGCAGGCACCACGCCGCGCTCGCGCAGGGCGACGGCGACAGCTAAGTCGTGCGCGAACACGCAAGGCTGCGTGTTCTCGGTCTGCGAGAGCTCCTCTTTCGAGGCGCTCCGGCACTGCTTGCTCGTCCCCGGGCGCACCTCGTCGGCAATGGCGAACACCTCGGCAGCCGCCGGCGATGTCTCGATCAGGTCGACGCCCATCGCGGGATGCTGGGCACCCTGACCGGCAAACAAAAGCGCTACGCTACCCATGCGCACGCTCCCCTCAGGACGCGCTCGGTGCCATCGACCAGGTCATCGACGATTTCACGTGCGCTTTGGCGCTCGTTGACCATGCCGGCAATCTGTCCACACAAAAACGAGCCCTCTTCGTAATTACCGTCCTTTGCCGCCTTGCGAAGCGCACCCGTACCCATGGCCCCGAGCTCCTCGGGGCTTGCGCCCGCCGCCTCACTTTTGGCGTAGGCATTGGTGAAGGGGCTCTTGAGCGCACGCACCGGATGTCCCGTCGAGCGACCGGTCGCGCGCGTCGACGTGTCGCCCGCCTTGATCACCATCTCTTTGTACTGCTCCGAGACGGTGCACTCGTCTGCGACCAGAAAGCGCGTACCCACTTGCACGCCTTCGGCGCCCAGCATAAAGGCGGCCGCCACGCCGCGGCCGTCGGCAATACCGCCGGCGGCCACGACGGGGATATCGACCGCATCGACAACCTGCGGCACCAATGCCATCGTCGAGGTCTCGCCAATATGGCCGCCCGATTCGGTACCCTCGGCAACAACCGCCGTGGCTCCACGACGTGCCACGAGGCGCGCCAGCGCCACCGAGGCAACGACCGGGATGACCTTGATGCTCGCCTCGTTCCACGCCTTCATGTACTTGGCGGGATTGCCGGCGCCCGTCACGACGACCGGCACTCGCTCGTCAATCACGACCTGTGCAACCTCGTCGGCAAACGGGCTCATGAGCATGACGTTGACGCCAAAGGGCTTATCCGTCTTGGCGCGCAGCTCATGAATCTGGTCGCGAAGCCAGTTGGCGTCGGCGTTCATGGCCGCGATGATGCCTAAGCCACCCGCCTCGGACACTGCGGACGCCAGCGAGGCATCGGCAATCCAGGCCATACCGCCCTGGAACACGGGCTTTTCGATGCCGAGCAGATCGCAGAGAGGAGTCTTGAGCATCTCTACTTCTCCAATGCCGCCTCGACCGTATCGGCGAACTCGCCGACCGTCTTGGGGTTCTCCTCGGTATCGAGCTGGATGCCAAACTCGTCCTCGACGGCAACGAGGATCTCGACGGTGCCCAGGCTGTCGAGACCAATCTCCTCGAGCGTGGACTCGGGCTTCATCTCGACATCGTCAAGACCGGCGGTCTCGCGGATAACGTCGCAAACGCGCTCGAAGGTCTTCTGATCTGCCATGGTAGTTCTCCTTTGGTTGTGCCCTAGGGCGTTTTTATTTCCTATGTGCGACTACTTCCAACGAAGCAGATAGCCACCTATATCCAGACCGGCGCCAAATCCAACCAAGGCGATGGTGTCGCCTGTGTGAAGTGCACCGGCGTTTGCCAGCCGGTCGAGGGCAAGCGGAATGCATGCGCTCGAAATGTTGCCGGTCTCGCGCAACGTGCGAACCACGCGCTCGTCCGGCACGCCCAGGCGCTTGACCGCCTGGCTCAGGATTCGTTCGTTAGCCTGATGGAATACAAAATGATCGATGTCTTCGACCAAAATGCCCGCATCGATCGCAAGCTTATGGACCGTGTCGCAGATGGCGTTGACGCCGAACTTGAACACGCGGCGGCCATTCATGGACAGCACGCTCGCGCTATCTGCGGAAGCCTTAAACGGCGAGGTACCGACCAGACCGGGAACGCGCAACGTCTCGACGTCGGGCGCCGTCGAAAGCTCAACGGCAAGGGGGCTGTCTCCCCCAGCTTCAATCACTGCGGCGCCTGCCCCATCGCCAAAAAGCACGCAGGTGGCACGGTCGGTCCAGTCGAGCGCGCGCGTCATCTGCTCGGCAGCAACAACAAGCACGCGCTCGGCACGGCTGCGGGCGATATAGCCCTCGGCGACATCGAGCGCAAATACGAAGCCGGCACAAGCCGCCGAGACATCGAAGGCAGGGCACGTCGCGCCTAGTCGCTCAGCAACGGCACACGCCTCAGCGGGAACAAGGTGGTCACCCGTCGTCGTCGAGCAGACGATCAGATCCAGCTGGCTCGCGTCGATTCCGGACACCTGGAGTGCCCGCTCGCTCGCCGCTACGGCAAGGTCGTCAAGTGACTCGGCGGTGCAGACGTGGCGGCTCTTGATACCTGTGCGAGTAAAAATCCACTCATCCGAGGTATCGAGGAACTCGGACAGCTCGTCATTGGAAACACTGCGCTCAGGAAGTGCCGAACCTGTTCCAAGAATCGTGAAACCCATCACTAACCTCCTTTGAGTTGTTGACGTGTTTACATCAACCAAGAGAGGATAACGCATTTCAGTCTTTGTTGACGTGTTAACATTAAATTGTCCAAATGCGACAAAGGCTTCACATTGTGTCTATCTCTCGACACCATTGCGTCATTCACTTATTCAATAAGGAGGTAGCAGCCGCTATGGATGCCCAATTAACGATTGTCGACGTAACCGGATCGACCAACGATGACCTGCTCGAGGCAGGAAAACAGGGTGCGCCGCACGGCACAGGACTTGCCGCCCGCGCGCAAACGGCAGGACGCGGCCGGCGCGGCCACAAGTGGGATTCAACCGCCGGCAACCTATTGCTTTCGATTGTCCTGCGTCCATGCGTTAATCCCGCAAAGTACTCTGGTCTTGCCGCCGTCAGCGGCCTAGCGGTGCTCGAAGCACTCGAAAAGCAGGCTCTTGCAAACGAGATTGGCCTCAAATGGCCCAACGACCTGGTCGCGCGAGGACGCAAGCTCGGCGGCATTCTGGTCGAGGCCGCACGCGATAACGAAGGCAGCCCCTTTGCGGTCTGTGGCATCGGCGTCAACGTGAACTATGTGCCCGCGGAGGTTCCCGATGGCGGCCTGCCCGCAATCGGTCTCTCGGATCTCAACGAGAACGTTCCCGCCGTCGATGTGCTACTCAAACAGGTCTATCACGCAGTCGTGAACGCTGTAGATGCGTGGGCAGAACGCCTCAACGCCATGGAAGAAGACGCCGGACCGCTCGCGCCCGTCCACGATGATTATGTAGCTCACCTCAATTGGATAGGGGAAACCGTTATCGCCCGTTCCCCTGTCGGTGACGAGCTGGCGCGTGGCATCTTTAAAACGGTCGATGGCTTTGGTCGCGCGTGCATCGAAACGGAAGACGGCTTTCGATCCTTCCATTTTGAGGAGGCATCGCTGCGTCCCTTGAGCGAATAGGGCGCCGCAACCACCTACTCGGCAGCATTACCCCGCAGTCCAAACCATCATTCAAAACAAAAGGGCCCCGCTGCCGTTACGGCAGCGGGGCCCTTTAAGCTATGAGCGATATCGCTTAGAGCTTGATGTCGATGTCGACGCCAGCGGGGAGGTCGAGACGCATGAGCGAATCAACGGTGCCCGAGGTGGGGTCGAGGATGTCGATGAGGCGCTTGTGGGTGCGCATCTCGAACTGCTCACGGGAGTCCTTGTTCACGTGCGGCGAGCGGATAACCGTGTACAGGTTGCGCTCGGTGGGCAGGGGGACAGGACCGGAAACGCGAGCGCCGGTCTTCTGAGCGGTCTCGACGATGAGCTTCGCGGACTGATCGACGACCTCGTGATCATAGCCCTTGAGGCGAATGCGGATCTTCTGGGTAGCCAACTTAAACCTCCAAAGAGTGCGAGAGATGTTCTCGCGGATTACGTAACAGGGAGCTCGAACTTAGGCGTTCTTGCTCATGACCTCGTCCACGATGGACTTGGGCGCGGGCTCATAAGAGTCGAACTGCATCGTGTAGGATGCACGGCCCTGGGTCTGGGAGCGAAGGTCGGTAGCGTAACCGAACATCTCGCCCAGCGGCACCTTGGCACGAATGAGCTTGCTGTTCTTGCGATCCTCCATGCCCTCGATCTTGCCGCGGCGACCGGAGAGGTTGCCCATAACGTCGCCCATGTACTGCTCGGGGGTCTCGACCTCGACAGCCATGATCGGCTCGAGCAGCTGCGGATCGGACTTCTTGAGGGCGTCCTTGATAGCCATGGAACCGGCGATCTTGAAGGCGGCCTCGGAGGAGTCGACCTCGTGGTAAGAACCGTCGAACAGGGTGACCTTAACGTCGAGGACCGGGAAGCCGGCGATAACACCGGTGTTCAGGGCCTCCTGGATGCCCTTGTCGATGGACGGGATGTACTCCTTGGGCACGACGCCGCCGACGATAGCGTTGACGAACTCGTAGCCGAAGCCCTCCTCCATCTTCTCGAGCTTGATGACGGCGTGGCCGTACTGACCGCGACCGCCGGACTGACGGACGAACTTGCCCTCAGCCTTCTCGACGTCGTGACCAGCGGTCTCGCGGTAGGCAACCTGGGGCTTACCAACGTTAGCGTCAACCTTGAACTCGCGGAGCAGACGGTCGACGATGATCTCGAGGTGCAGCTCGCCCATGCCGGCGATGATGGTCTGGCCGGTCTCGTGGTTGGTGGACACCTGGAAGGTCGGGTCCTCCTCGGCCAGCTTCTGCAGGGCGATCTCCATCTTGGTCTGGTCAGCCTTGGTCTTCGGCTCGACGGCGATGTCGATAACCGGGTCGGCGAACTCCATGGACTCCAGGATGATCGGAGCGTTGTCGTCGCACAGGGTGTCACCGGTGGTGGTGTTCTTCAGGCCGACGACGGCGACGATGTCGCCAGCGGAGCAGGAGTCGATGTCGACGCGCTGGTTGGAGTGCATCTGCAGCAGACGACCGACGCGCTCCTTCTTGTCCTTCGTGGCGTTGGTCACGTAGGAACCGGCGTCAAGGGAGCCCGAGTACACACGCAGGTAGGTCAGCTTACCCACGAACGGGTCGGTCATGATCTTGAACGCCAGAGCGCTGAACGGGGCCTTCGGGTCGGAAGGACGCTCGTCCTCCTCGCCGGTGTCAGGCGTGGTGCCCTTGATGGCGGGAACGTCGACGGGAGCCGGCAGGTAGTCGACGACGGCGTCGAGCAGCTCCTGAACGCCCTTGTTCTTGTAGGCGGAGCCCACGAACACGGGGTTGATCTTGCAGGAGATGACGCCCTTGCGCAGAGCGGCCTTCAGCTCCTCGACGGAGACTTCCTCCTCCATGAGGACCTTCTCCATGAGCTCGTCGTCGCAGTCAGCGGCGGCCTCGACCAGCTCCTGGTGAGCCAGCTCGGCCTCATCGGCGAACTCAGCGGGGATGGCGTCCATGGGCTCGGGGTAGGTCATGCCCTTCTCGTCGGCCTTGAAGTCCCAAGCGGTCATGGTGACCAGGTCGATGAC
>CAKUGX010000092.1 GCA_934654765.1 uncultured Collinsella sp.
CCGTTTGACGTTTTCGCAGATAAAACCTGCCAAAACAAACCTGTCCCTTTTTGGTAGGTTACTCGTGCTGGCTGGTACGGTGCTCGTACTCCTCGGGGGTGATGACATCCTCGATGCGCAGGTTGACGCCCGCCACCTCAAGACCGGTCATCGCAGCGAGGCGCTCGGTGACGCGCTCCTTGACGTCGTCGAAGATTGCAGGCGCATAGGCGCCGTACTCGATGATGACGGAGATGTTGACGACCACACGGTTGTCGTCGGTGACCTCGACCGTCACGCCCTTGGTCAGGTTCTCGGCACCAAACTGCTCCTGCACAAAGTGCATGAGGTTACCCTTCATGCCCAGGACGTGCGGAACCTCGCGGGTGGCCATGGCGACGATCTTCTCGATTACGCCGTTAGAATAGGTCAGCGAGTCCTCGGACTCGTCCGCCTCCTCGTCATCCTCATCCGCATCGGACTCGGCCTCGGCGAGGGCCTGACCTTCGAGTTCTACATCCTCGACTTCGGCGACGACCGCCCCGTTCTCCTCGAGCTCGGTATCGGCCACATCGACCTTCGTATTAAAAGCCATGGTTCCTCCTTATGCCTGCCGCGGATGCGACAGTCGAATACATATTAGCGGCCGCTGAACAGACGACCAAAGAAGTTGACGATACCGTTTTCGCCGTCGCGAATCTGGCCGATCACGGCACCGATCAGCACGAAGAATGCAATGACGAGCGTGTCCCACAGGCCCAGAGTGAGCACCAAAACGGCAAGAATAAAGCCCGCGACAGCACCAAGCGTGGTGTTGGGGTGGCGCACGGCATAGCTCCAGATGGCAGCCCCGGTTCCCTTGATGAGACCCATAGCCTCGTCAAAATCCGCGGCAGCCGTGTCATGCGGCTCGGTTGCTTCGTGTTTGGAATCAACAGGCTCGCCCGCCGGGGCGGCGCTCTGGTCGATCGTCAGGCGCGGCGTGCGGGTGGTCTTGTCTTGATTGGTATCACTCACCGGAAACCTCCACGGTCTGGACGGTAGTCTTGGACGGTAAAAAGCGGACGCGCGCGGACGTACCCGGCGTGCCGAGCATGGTGTCGCAGGCTTCCTCGATACGCTGCTGCATCGCGGTAGCAAGAGAAGCGACGTTCCTATCGTCGAGCGCGATGGCCTCGACCTTAAAACGGACGCGCGACTCGTCGGAGCCCTGCACGCGTGCCTCGATATGCTCGATCATTACGCGGTCGTCGCGCTCGGCGGCGGCCCTGGCACATGAGGAAAGCGCTGCGAGGGTGACCTCGATATTGCGCTCTCCCGCCGGATGCACGCAAGACGGCTCACGACGGGCAAACATCAGGCGGAAGAATCCCACCAGCACGCCAAGCGCCACAACGCCGGCACACACCGTAACGACGATACGCGGCATGGGATCGCGCATCAGCAGCATAAAGCGATACGTATACGGCCCCCAGAACTGGCAGACGAACGTACCCAGCGCCACGATGGCGGCAGCAAGATACACGATCGCTAGGGCTCGTTTGAGTACGCGCACGCGCGCTCCCTTCAAATCTCGGCTCTCGGAATGCAAAACGATTCGCATCATTATAAAAGAGCCGGGTCCGGTGCTCTACGCACGCGGATCCGGCTCATCTATTCCACGAGGCTTGCATGCTCGTTTCATTATGCCCAGATATGCACGGCTTAACCCGCGCGGGCGCTACTCCTCCTCGAGGGCAGCGATGACCTCGTCGGTCATGTCCATGGTGCTGTAGACGTCCTGGACGTCGTCGAGCTCCTCGAGACGGTCGATGAGGCGCTGAACCTTCTTGGCGTCGGCGCCGGAGACCTCGGTCGGGGTGGTCGGGACCATGGTGGTCTCGGAACCCTTGACCTGGATGCCCTGCTCCTCGAGAGCCTTGGAAACAGCCATGACGTCGTTGGCAGCGGTCCAGACGATCCACTCCTCGCCGGCGTCCTCGTAGTCGTCGCCACCGGCCTCGGCGATAGCCATCATGAACTCTTCCTCGTCACCGGCAGCACCGTTGGCGATCATGGTCTCCTTCTTGGCGTTCTCGTCCAGGATCTCCTTGGCGACGACGATCTGGCCCTTGCGCTCAAACTGGAAGGCGACGGAGCCGGAGGTGCCCAGGTTGCCACCAGCGTGGGAGAAGGCGGAACGGACGTCAGCAGCGGTACGGTTGCGGTTGTCGGTCAGGCAGTCGACGTAGACGGCGACACCGGCGGGACCGTAGCCCTCGTACACGATGTTCTCGTAGACGGCGGCGTCGGCACCCGAACCAAAGGCCTTGTCGATAGCGGACTTGATCTTGTCCTTAGGCATGGACTGAGCCTTAGCCTTGGCGACGGCAGCGGCGAGGCTGGCGTTGTTCTCGGGCAGCGGATCGCCACCGAGACGGGCAGCAACGGTGATGTTGCGGCTGAGCTTGGAGAAGAGGGCGGAACGCTTGGCGTCCTGCGCGCCCTTACGATGCTTGGTTGTGGCCCACTTAGAGTGTCCGGACATACGTGTCTCCTATCGGTTTCGACCTAAAGCCCAGCGTGAATGCTCGGGCAATATAAACAAACGTCGTTATGATATACCTACTGGCCTGCGAGATAAACCCCAAAATGAAGGCGTCGTGATGATGCCCCCATTGGTGCAAAGAAACCTGACCCCAATGCATCAAGTTAGGACCAGAGGAAGTCGCTGCGGGTGACGGTGGCGCCGATGGCGAAGGGCATACAGGCGATGACCGGATACAGGTAGCGCATGTAGGTCGAGCCGTTGCACGGACCAATCAGGCACACGGCGAGCACGCCCAGCAGCGGCACCCAGATGGCCAGCGCGCGCCACGAATGGCGGCGCAACAGGTAAACCACCACGACGATCATGATCCACACATAGGTGGCCGAGCTCATGGTGAGCGAGATAAACGGGATGCGCTGCACCGCCACGCGGTACAGGTTAATCAGGTGGTCGCACCAGCGCACGACCTTGCTATCGACCGGATGGAAGTCAAAGTACTTGAGGTTATCGGGCTTCGCCATGATCTCGGCACTGCGCGCGGTGCTGTAGACCCACGCATCGCGAGCGCTCGGGTAGAAGTACCCGTAGTAGTTATTGACGAGCGCCGAGATATAGCACTCGGGGTCCTTTTTGAACATCTGGGCCCACACCTCAAAATAGGCCTTGATGTCATCCTTCGAGGCGTACTCATTGAAGCAGTTTTTGACGGCATCCGATTTGTCGGGGTTGTAGCGACGGCCCAGGTTCTCGTACTTAAGCACCCGATCGATCACAGCGCGCTCATCGTCGGTCACCAGACCGTCGCAGGGAGCTTCCTCGATCGTGCCGTCATCTTTAACCTTGGGGTTAACACCCGAATTGAGACCGTCGTGCTTTTGGACAAAGCGTGCCGTCTGCTGAAACGGAATCGAGAGGATTTCGCGCTTGGAACCGGGCGTGATATCGTGCGCCGGCATAAAGACCTTGGTGAAGTACATATTAGAGGCAAGGCAGAGCGCGAGCACCGCGAGAACGCCAACCCAGCGGAAACGCGGCGTGGCGCATGAGACCGCGGTGCCCGTCTGCTTAGCCGCACGACGAGCGACATGTACATCCCATGCGCAAAACGCCGCCGCAATCACGCAGGCCGCCAACGGAAAGACCAGGCCTCCATTGCGCAAAAACGTGGAACCCATGGCAGCCAGCGCAAGCAACAGCCAGTCGTGGCGCGCAAAGAGCACGGGGGCTTTCTCGCCCGCTCGCTCGACATTGGCATCACGACGGGGCAGGCCACATGCGACGAGCTTGACGGTCTGTACCAGCAGCACCAAAAACGCGTCGGCAAAGAGCACGTCTTTGGTGAGCAACGCCGCGTAGTTAGAGAACATCGGCATAAACGCAAAGAACAGCAGGATCGCACCGCGAACCGGCAGGCTCACGCCCAGTTTGCGCAGCGACGAAATGGAATAGGCCATGCAGGCAGCCGTGATGACAAATTGAGCGCAGGTATAGATGATGAGGCCCGCGTTAGCGCTGTTGAACAGCGAAAGCCCCAGCTGAACGCACGAGCCGATAATGGCCGTGTGCACTACGGGATGATGCCCGTTGAGCAGCACGTTGGGGTTGAGTAGGCGCAGGTAGTCGCTCGTGCCGTTGGGATAGTTGAACCACTGGCGAATCTGCGCGCCCGTATCTCCCATAAAAAGGCCAGGCAGCGAAGCGATGAGCGTGGGCGCCCAGGCGATCATAAGCACCAGGAAGGGCCCGGCAAAGGGATGGACCGAGAGCACGGCGTGAGCCACACGCCATATACGGCCAAAGTGCGCCTCGGAAAACGGGATGCGCCGAGAGCTCAGCCAATCTAGACACTCAAAAGCCAGATAGAAGGCCACGATCGCTAGGAGCATCCAGCCCGCGCCGCCAATCCAGGCGCAGATGATGCGGGCCTTGTCGCCAAGAACAATCTCGGCCGAGTCGGTGAGGTCGTAGCTGCGGCCGAACACCATGCAGATGGCGAAGAACAGCGACGGCAGAATGATCGACGGACGCCAGGTGTCGCCACGGCCAAAGAACACGTAGCGAAACGGCAAGGTGAGCAAGCAGGCAAGCGCAAGCAGCATGACCGCATCGGTGTGGCCGGCAAACGAGAGAAGCACCTCGTAGCACACGTACAGCATGCCCGAGGCTTTGGGGTCAATCGCCAAGACTGCGTTGCTCGACACCGGGGCGGGATCGATGGAAAACGCCGTGGTCGCCAACAGCGCGAGCAGAAATGCGATGAGCGTCTGCTTGGCGGGGTAGCGCTTAAACCAGACGATGCGGGCAGCGTCGCGCGCAGCCGTTGTGGAGAGATCGGAATCCTTCACAGTCCGAAAGCCTTTCTAGAAACCTGCCAAAAAGGGACAGGTTTATTTTGGCAGGTTTTATCTGGGGAAACGTTACGGTTCTGTCATCGTTGCCCAGCAAACCACCACAAAGGTGCCCGTCCCCTTTGTGGTGGTATGTGGTGGTTAGGCGTCGAGGTAGATGCGCTGGGGGCGATTGCGGTGTCGGGCAAAGATGACGAGCGCCAGGCCCGCAATAACGAGCGGAAGGCTCAGCAGCTGACCCATCGTGATGACGCCGCCCAGCAGATAGCCAAGCTGGGCGTCGGGCACGCGCACGAACTCGACGAGGAAGCGGACGATGCCGTATCCCATCACGAACACGCCCATAAACGTACCCTGGGGCAGCAGCGGCTTTTTGCGGCTGAGCACCTGAAGAATGCAGAAGAGCACGATGCCCTCAAGAAATGCCTCGTAGAGTTGGGAGGGGTGACGCGGCATATCGCCCGCAGTCCCGCCAAAGACCACACCCCCGGGCAGATCGGTCGGCTTGCCCCACAGCTCACCGTTGACAAAGTTGGCACAACGGCCCAGGCACAAGGCCAGCGGCGCGCCTATGACGGCAAGGTCTGCCAGAGTCCATGCGTCGAGCTTATACATGCGGCACACGATGATGCCGCCGATAATGCCGCCGACCAGGCCACCGTGGAAGCTCATGCCGCCTTCGTTGGTGGCAAAGATCTCGAGCGGATGTGCCCAGTAGTAGCCATCACCGTAAAAGACGACGTAGAACAGGCGCGCACCGATAATGAGGCCAAAGACCACTCCGACCACGACACTCGTCAGGTCGTCAATCGTGATGTTAAAGCCCCAGCGACGCTGCGTACGGTACATGACGACCGCCGTGAGCAGAGCTCCGACCACATAGGCCAGACCATACCAGTAAATCGTGATGGGCCCCGCCGAAATCGCGACGGGATCAAGCATATGGTAGAAGTCGTTGAGCATGTCGACCCTCCTACTCCCTACATACAAATGCGGCCGCGGGCCTTGCGCTCGCAGCCGCATATTTGGGCGTAACGTCTATGCGGAGTATGCCGTCCGCAGCTTTCACATCTTAGAACGGCGCGTACTCGTCGTACAGGTCGTCGGTCTCGCCGGAGGCATTGACCTGCTCGACACGGGTAACGCCGGGCACATGCTCCTTGAGGATACGCTCGATACCCATGGACAGGGTCAGTGCGCTCATAGGGCAGCCGGCGCAGGCGCCCTGCAGCTCCAGCTTGACGACACCCTCGTCGTCGACGCCCACATACTCCATATCGCCGCCGTCGGCCTGCAGGTTGGGGCGAATCTCTTCAAGAACCTTCTTAAGCAGCTCTTCGTTAACAGCCACAGGGGCTCCTTTCTCACAATTACGCGGGCGCGCCCGCGGACAGGGGCTATGTTACTACAGCCATGTACCCGCTCACGAGCCATCCATGCGCGCGGACACGACTTTCACGAGCGTTCAATTTGGGACGGGTCTCTTTTGGCTGTTTTGCCGCCAGCTGGCGTTGCCACGCGTTACTGCTGAGTCTGCCCCTCAGTGCCGATGTGAACATCGACGATAACCTGGCGGTAGCTGATGCCGCAGGAGTCGAGGATGCGGCGGCTGATGCGTCCATCATCAGTGTCGGCGTACTTGTTGTCCAGGTAGACGACCTCGCCCACGCCCACCTGCGCCAAAATCTTGGCGCAGTCGTGGCACGGGAACAGCGTGACGTAGACCGTGGAACCCTCGAGGTCCTTGAGCGAGCCACGGTAGTTGAGCACGGCGTTGGCCTCGGCATGGACCACGTAGTTGTGCTTGTCCTGCAGCGGGTCGTCGCTCGTACCCCACGGGAAAAAGTCGTCGTTGAGCGCCGAGGGCGTACCGTTGTAGCCCACCGAAAGGATGCGGTGGTTGGTGCTGGCGATGCACGCACCCACCTGCGTGTTGGGGTCCTTGCTGCGGCGCTGCGCGGCGATGGCCACGCTCATAAAGAACTCGTCCCAGCTAATGACGTCCAGGCGCTTGCCTGACGAAGTTTGATGAAGATCGTCCGACATGGCAGACACCTCCGTAATCGCAATAGTTTGACCCATTGTAGCAGGTGAAAGGTGGGGGCGTTTGTCCCACCGGCGCCCTCGCTTTTACACGCGGCGGGGCTTTTGGTTGATGCGGTAGAGCTCGGCGAGACCCCGCAGCGTCAGTGCGTCATCTACCGTCAGACTGTGGCCGACCAACGCCGCGAGCGCCTCGGCATCGTCGCCGGTAATGACGATGGGCACGCCATCCTCCCCCGCCGCCTTGGTCGAGCGCATCTCGGCAAGCACCATGTCGAGCATGCCGTCGATGCGGGCTACCTCGCCCAAGACCACGCCCGAGCGCATGGCCTCGCGCGTGTTGCGGCCGATTACATGCGTCGGTGCCGAGGGCTCGACCTGGGGCAGACGCGCCGCAGCGGCCGAGAGCGAGCGAGCGCCGAGTGCCAGGCCCGGCGCGATGACGCCACCGACAAAGGTACCGCGCGCGTCGATCACCTCGATATTGGTCGTCGTGCCCAGGTCGATGACGATACACGGCGAGCCGTAGACGGCGCGTGCCGCCACGGCATCGGCGATGCGGTCGGGGCCGATCTCGGCCGGATCGTCGTAGTGCACGGGCATGCCGGTCTTGAGGCCCGGCCCCACGGTGAGCACGCGCCCCGTACAAGTGCGGGAAAGCGCCGTCTTCCACGGGCGCTCGAGCGCCGGCACCACGCAGCTCAGCACGGCAGCCGTGGGCACAAGCGCACCCGGCATGCCCGCATCGGCCGCCAGTGCGGCCATGACCTGCACGAGACGCATGCGCGCCTCGTCTGCTGTAATGCTCGACGGCGTGGTGATCTCGCACGTCGCAAGCGGACATTCCTGCGCCGCGGCCGAATCCTCTGCAAACAGGCCAAAGCGAATGAACGTGTTGCCCACGTCGACCGTCAATATATATGCGCACCCATTAAGCATCGTCGGCGCTCCTTTCGTCTGCCCAGCAGTATATC
>CAKUGX010000093.1 GCA_934654765.1 uncultured Collinsella sp.
TACCTGCACGGTGTGCGAGATCGCGCTGCGGATGATCGACAGGACGGGCGCGCCCTCGTGGGAATGCGAGTGACCGTGATCGTGGTGGTGACCATGCTCATCCACGTGATCGTGCCCATGGGCATGCCCGTGCTCACCCTCATCGTCGTCGCAGCCACAATGATCGCGCTCGCACAGCTCGTGGATATGGTCGGCGCTCACGCCCGCCTCGGCGACCTCGTCAATGATGTCGCCGCCGGTGTGGTCATCGTGCGCACAGTTTACGTGCGCCGGATTGGCCGTGGTCCCCAGCACGGTGCGACGAATCGCGGCATGCGCGCGGGCGTTACGGCGCAACCCGCGAATGGCGGCGTCCACGATAAAGCCCGTAATCAGCGCGATCAGCGCCTTCGATGCCAGCAGCATCGCCATGGTCTGCACGGGAACCTGCTCGGCAAGCAACAGCGGCAGCATCTCGTCGGAGGTCGAAAGGAATACCGCCACCAGCGTGCCCAGCGTCACGACGCGACCGGCGTACAGCGTGGCCGCCATGGCCGAAAAACCGCACTGCGGCACGATGCCTAGCAGCGAACCAACCACAGGCCCCGCGGCGCCGGCACGCTTGATTACGCCATTGACGTGGTCGCCCGCAACGTGCTCGAGCGACTCGAGGGCAAGATACGTCACCAGCAAAAACGGCACCAGCGAGAGCGTGTCTTTACCGGCGTCGAGCAGAATATCTATCAGTAAATCCATGACGGATGGAACCTTTCGTGTCTTTCGGCAGCATTGTAAAAGTCCTAGCGGTCAACTAGGGTATTGTAGTTGTCCTAGGCGCGGTGCCAATAGTTGCCCATGGTAAACTATCATCTCGCCATAACTCAGTAACCCCGAGCCGCGCGACGCGGCCCATCCAAGGAGCAGCATATGAACGTTTCGCAAGCACTTGAATACGAGCGCCAGCCGTTTATCCCCATGTTTATCTATGGCGATCACGGCGCCATGGAGTCCGAGCGCCAAAAGGGCGAGGAGGCCCTCAAGGTGCTCGAGGCCGAGTACTTTACCGCCGAGGGCGACCCCGGCTTCGATTTTGCCACCGTGCGCGACCTGGCCGACCGCAACCGCGACCTGTGCGACCAGATCGGCGAGGCGCGCCTGCGCAACGTGACGCCCGCGACGCTTTCGCGCGGCCTGTCCGATGCCGACACCTGCGCCGCCATCGGCAAGATGCAGAAGCGCACCGCGGCGTCCGTCATGCGTGAGATCCGCGGCGACCGCGACGCGCTCGGCGTGGCCTACGCCCGTAAGCCCATCCAGGGCACGGTGCTGGGCATCGACATCGAAACCACCGGTCGCGCACCCGAGCGCGGCTACATCATCAACGTGGGCTGGGAGATCATGGACCTCACCAGCGACGCCGTCCCGCACGACGCCGAGGCGCACTACTGCGGCCTGCCCGATATCTATCGCGGCGAGGACGTGCCACTGTCGAATATCCACCACATCACCTGGGACGACATCGACGGCAAAAAGCCGTTCCGCGAGAACAAGGAGCTGCAGAAGCAGCTGCTCAAGCTCATGAAGAAGTATCCGTACATGGCGCACAACGCTGCCTTCGAGGACAGCTGGTTCAAGATTCACCTTGACGGTTACGCCGAGGCGCGCCGCGCCGGCAAGATCATCGTTATCGACTCGCGTCAGATCTGCCGCAGCCTGGACGCCGACGTGCGCTCGCTCCCCCGCGAGTCCGCGCCCGCCGCGCTCGAGAACTGGGCACGCCGTCGCGGCACCCTCGCCGTCGACGCCAACGAGCAGCACCTGGGCCTCGACGACACCGATCTCATGCTCCGAACCGTCCAAGCCGAGTTCAACCTCAAGAACCTATTCGCGAAATAGCAACGCCTGCGACAAACACTGCTTGCTCACGAGCGGCCTCGCAGCGGGAAACACCGCAGCGGGGCCGCCCTACGTTCCACAGATAGATCTGCCATCACAAATTCTGAACCCTCATTTTGAACGATTTCGGCCAATTCCCGACACGTAATTCGTTGTCGGATGATGATGCATCGATATCAAATGTGCAGCAATTGAGTATTTATATGCCATAGCTAAGCTGCGAGAACATTGATTTTAGGCGTACCAACCCATAATTGCGTCAAGCTTTTGGACAGCATTTGGTTAGGCCCCTAAAACGACTTTCCCACTCAGTGCCATCAACACGGCATTAGCTGACACGATATATACCATGAGTATCGTATTGTCACATACCACTGCAAAAGCGGTCTACCAGGCCGCGCATTCGGCGTCTGCGAAAGACACCGAGCCCTGTAACCCTGCCGCGATTTACGGATCATGTCCCACCGGAACGCTCCTTGACGCAGCCGCAGAATGGCTCACCAAACACGATGTTTCCCTTGACGCAAATGATTGCCTCGAGGTAATGGTGTTTGATCGCAGGAATGCGCGCTATGCACTGAACTGTCAATGCCACGTTTCGTCAAAACGATTCTCGAACTCACGCTTTATAGAGCTCAAAGATGGCATCTTCATTGTTGACGTTGAGCTTTGCGCACTTCAGGCCGCCACCTATCTCCCTTTTCGCGAACTGGTGGAGTACTACTTTGAATTGTGCGGCGCTTACTCCCTTGGAACCGGCTCTTCCACCTCGTATAACGAGCGTTTCGCGCTCACCTCGACCGAAAGGTTAAAACAGTTCTTTAATTCCATTACCAGATGCGACGGTCTGGCCCTTGCCCGAAAGGCGATCCAATGTGTGCGCGACGGATGCCGGTCTCCTATGGAAACGGCCTTTGTCATGATGCTAACGCTGCCTAAAAGCGAAGGAGGGCTTGGTATTAAGGGAATTGAGACCGATTACGAGGTGCAGGTCACCGCTGCCGCAAAGAATCTCACGAGACGCAAAAAGTTCTTTATGGATGCGTATCTAAAGAAATCTCGCACAGACATTGAATACAACGGGTTTTATCATGACGCGGAAGAAGACCGCGCCATCGATGAGGAGCGCAAGAATGCGCTTGCGTCCATGGGATACGGAATCATCACCGTCAGTCGTTATTCCTTTATGCATGCCAGCGCTTTCGTTAGGGTCATGGAGGCGATCCAACGGAAAGAGGGCATACGCCCCTCGCGTCTGCCAAAAGACTTTCAAATCATGCAAGAGGATCTGAGACAGTTTGTGCTCAGAAGGTTTATAGAAGAGAAAAAGCGAATTCAGAAGCAGCTTCGCCAGGATTCCGAAGATCGTCAACGAATCGACCTCGAAAAAGCAACACTCGAAGGCATCACGCTGGATGACCCGACAATAAATGAAGTTCCGGCAATCGATGACATGCAGACTGTCGAATCCGACAGCCCATCATTTGCCCAAATAAGCAGCCTCGCGCCCGAGGGCAGAATCTTCGGGGCCGGAAGCTAGACCGGCTAACAAGGTGGGTACCCTAGCGATGTGCAAAATTGCGAGTATTCAGCAGGGTCGGCCCTCCAGCACCCACAGTTAATCCAAATGAGAAACAAAAACGCTATCGAACGGGAACGTTAGGCAACATTTGAGGAAGACCTTGACTGTTTACCGCCCTTGGATAACTCTTGAGCGGCTTTATTTGGCCTGGAATAGATTAACGGACCCCCTATAGTTGCAGAATACTCCAATTTTTGCACGACGCGGGGGCACCCACCCCGGCATCGGCTATCAAAACCGCTCAGTCCGGAATCTCGTCCACTATTCCCCATCATTTTGTGCGACAAATTACCTGAACGTCATTGACATATGAACATGCGCTCATATAATCGGAAGTAAGTTATATGAGCGCATGTTCATATGAAAGGATATTGCAATGAGCATCCGCGTTGACGAAACGAAACCCGACATCGAGGCCACCGAGCCGATCGTCCCCACCACCTGCTCGCCCGAGGACCTTCCCGACGAGGAGCTGTTGTACGACCTGGCCGACCTGTTCAAAGTCTTCAGCGACACCACACGCATCAAGATTCTCTACGCCCTCATGGGTCGCGAGCTCTGCGTGGCTGACATCGCCGAAGCGACCGCGACCTCGCAGTCTGCGGTGTCGCACCAGCTGCGCACGCTTAAGCAGTCGCACCTGGTCAAGTTCCGCCGCGACGGCCGCAACATTCTCTACTCGCTTGCCGACGATCACGTCTACACCATGCTCAACCAGGGCATGAGCCATATCTGCGAATAGCAATCAACCACGGTATCAGCGCGGCCGGCACCCAGACCGCTAACACAGGGAAAGGAACCCACCATGAAAAAGCAGTTTAAGCTCGACGAGATCGATTGCGCCAACTGCGCGCGTGAACTTCAGGACGAGCTGGCTAAGCTCGAGGGCGTCAAGTCCGTTTCGGTCAACTTTATGACCCAAAAGCTGACGCTCGAGGCCGACGACGCCAAGTTCGACGAGGTCCTGGACCGCGTCGTTGAGTTCACCGCCGACGCCGAGCCGGACTGCGAGATCATTCTCTAACCCGCGCATACGTTGACCCCTGCGAGGCCGCGCTTGCCGCGGCCTTTGCTCGCGAAATTATATGAGCGAGTGTTCATACACTCAAATGAGAGGTTTGAATCATGACAGCCGCCGATCCCAAAGAGAAAAAGAAGAAGCACAAGAAGAAAGAGTCCCTTGAGCATAAGCGCAACCGCATCCTGGTAGCACTGGGCATTTTTGCCGTGGTGTACGCCCTCGATGAGCTCGGCACCCTCACCGCCGCATTCGGCACCCCGGGCGACATCTACGCCAGCTTTGTGCTGTTCCTCGTGCCGTTTTTGATTGCCGGCTACGACGTACTGCAAAAGGCATTCAATAACATCCGCCGCGGCAAGGCCTTCGACGAGAGCTTCCTCATGGCCGTCGCGACCATCGGCGCGTTCGCCATGGTGCTCTTCCCCGACACCGACCCACACATGGCCGAAGGCGCCGCCGTCATGCTGTTCTACCAGGTCGGCGAGTTGTTCCAGGCATACGCCGTGGGCAAGAGCCGCAAGTCGATCAGTGCCATGATGGACATCGCGCCCGACTACGCTAACGTCGAGCAGCCCGACGGCACGCTCGAGCAAGTCTTCCCCGATGACATCGCCGTCGGCACTGTCATCGTCGTCAAGCCCGGCGAGCGCGTGCCTATCGACGGCGTCATCGTCGAGGGCGAAACGCAGCTCGACACCGCCGCACTCACGGGCGAGTCAGTCCCCCGCCCCGCCAAGTCCGGCGACGATATCATCAGCGGCTGCATCAACATGACGGGCCTCATCCACGTGCGCACCACCAAGCCGTTTGGCGAATCCACCGTCGCGCGCGTCCTGGAACTCGTAGAGAATGCCAGCGAAAAGAAGGCGCGCACCGAGAACTTCATCACGCGCTTCGCCCGCGTCTACACGCCCGCCGTCACTGGCGCTGCCGCGGTGCTCGCGCTTGGCGGCGGCCTGGTGACTGGCGCTTGGTCCGATTGGATCCTGCGCGGCCTGACCTTCCTGGTCGTCAGCTGCCCGTGCGCCCTCGTGATCAGCGTACCGTTGAGTTTCTTTGGCGGCATCGGCGGCGCGTCCAAGCTGGGCGTTCTCATCAAGGGCTCCAACTACCTCGAGACGCTCGCCGACGTGGACACCATCGTCTTCGACAAAACGGGCACCCTCACCAACGGCACGTTCTCAGTCGTCGCGGTGCACCCCGAGGCTGGCTATACCGAGCAGTCGCTGCTCGAAGTCGCAGCCCTTGCTGAGTCGTTCTCCGATCACCCCATCGCGCAGTCCGTGCGCGACGCCTACCAGGGCGAGGTCGACCCCAAGCGCGTGAGCGACTCCGCCAACGACGCGGGCCACGGCGTGACGGCAACCATCGACGGCAAGCACGTCGTCGTTGGCAACGCCAAGATGCTCGCCGCGGCCGGCGTTGAAGCACCGGACTGTGAGGTTGTCGGCACGATCCTCCACGTGCTCGTTGACGGCGTGTACGCCGGCCACATCGTGATTGCAGACACCGTTAAGGCCGATGCGGAGCAAACGATTCGCGACCTGCATGCCGCCGGTATCAACCGCACCGTCATGCTCACGGGCGACCGCGAGGAGGTTGCAGCGTCTGTGGCCAAGCAACTCGGTCTCGACGAGTTCCACGCGCAGCTCCTGCCGGGCGACAAGGTCGAGCGCGTTGAGGCGCTACTCGCGGCCGAAAGTGGCAAGGGCAAGCTCGCCTTTGTCGGCGACGGTATCAACGACGCGCCCGTGCTCACGCGCGCCGATGTGGGCATTGCCATGGGTGCCATGGGGTCCGATGCCGCGATTGAGGCCGCCGACGTCGTGCTCATGGACGACAAGCCGTCCAACATCGCCCGCGCGATCCGCGTGGCGCGCAAGACCATGGCGATTGTCTGGCAGAACATCATCTTTGCGCTTGGCATTAAGCTGCTGATTCTGGTGCTTGCGGCGCTCGGCATCGCCAACATGTGGCTTGCCGTGTTCGGCGACGTAGGCGTGGCGATCATCGCCATTCTGAACGCCATGCGCGCGATGGGTGTCAAGAACCTGTAGCGTTGTCCGGCCGGGGCCGGGTTTGGTTTTGAAAACGTCCTCGACCATGTGCGGCGCCTTGTCCTGCTCCTGCGGAGCTGCGGACAAGGCGCCGCACCGGTCTGCGGAGTGTTTTCAAAACCAAACCCGGCCCCGGCCTGCGGTGACGCTGCTGGAGATTCTTGGCATCGCTTGCTGGCGGGGTTCCTTGTCTGAAATGGACTTGGCTGATGGGGCCTTTTGTCCCGGTCGCTGTCCCGCGCCGTTGGCGCGGGAGGCGCGTGTCTTTGGGATGTGGGGACGGTTCGGCTGATGGGGCGCTGCACACTGATTGGTTAACTTTGGACTTAGAGGTTGCCGTTGTTGTTTGAAAGTTCTATCCCCTTTCGCTGGTTCGCGCTTTGCGCGAACTCCGCGCTACTGGGGACCTGTTAGGCCTCCGTTGTCTCGTCCTTAGCAAGCATCGCCCTCAGCTTCTCGAAGCTTTCCTCGCTCAGGCAATGCTCCATGTGGCAGCCCTCCTGCGCGGCAACTTCGGCCGAAACGCCCGCATCCTCGAGCAGCTGCACAAAAAAGCAGTGGCGCTCCCACATTTGGCGGGCGACCTCTAGCCCGCGCTCTGTCAGATGCACATCGCGTTTACCCATTTCGACGTAGCCGTTGTTCTCCAGCGTCGCCATGGCTTTGGAAACGCTCGCCTTGGTCACGCCGAGGTACTCCGCAACGTCGATCGAGCGCACGATACACTGGCGTTGCGACAGAACGTAGATCGATTCGAGATAGTCTTCTCCGGATTCACGTAGGGCCATGGGCCGCCTTTCGCGATGATTGCTAGTTAGCCTTTGGATACTTTCCTTGGCTTACTTTACCGCAAAAGTTGCCCATGTCTTACTGCATTGACTAAAAAGTTAGCCGTGTTTCACAAAACGCGCGGGTGAGGCGCGACACCCCAGCGCGTGGCGCACGGCGCGCAAGGAGTGTCCCCCGCTGCCGGCCGAAAAGGAACGTCCCCAAGTGCCGGGTGCCCGCCCTCAGCTAGATCAGGCCAAAGTGCTTGGCGGCGTTGTAGATGCCGTCGTCGTCTACGGCGGTCGTTACGTAGGTCGCGGCGGCTTTGACGGTCTCCTGCGCGTTGCCCATGGCCACGCTTGTGCCTACTGCCGAGAACATCGACAGGTCGTTCTCGCCGTCGCCGAAGGCGATCGCCTCGCTCGCGTCGATACCCAGGCGCTCGAGTG
>CAKUGX010000094.1 GCA_934654765.1 uncultured Collinsella sp.
CTTCCAGGCTCCAAAGACCTTGTAGTTCTCGCCGCGCTGGACGATAAACTCGTGCACGTCGTCGTAGGGATATCCAAGGAAGTAGCCTATTTCGTGCGGAAACTCGCAGGTGCAGTCTTTGCTGCAGCTAGCTTGCTGGGGTAGCGCGCATCGAGTCTGGCTGCAGGCGCATTCCGCGACGTTATTGCTCGCGAGCGTGATGCGTGATGCCAAATGCACAAGGCATGTCGAAAGGTCTCTCGTGTCGTAGCCTTCCGAGGTGAGCGCCGTTTGGGCGCGAGGGTCTGCGAAATAGGTGGTGAGGCTTTTGGCTCGGTACACGTACACGAGCGCTCCGCAAGGCCGCCAGACCAAAACACTCAGGTGGATGCCGAACGGGTTAAGCTCGCGATTGCACTGGGCGATAACGTTGAGCAGGCGAGCTCGGCGTTCTGCGATGGTTTCGGTTGCAGTCGAGCCGTCCCCGTGGGCGTAGGTGCCTGGATAGGTAAAGAGCGATGCCGGCTTGATGCCCGCGAGCGTAGGGGAGCAGTTGCGCACGACTGCTGCCTGAAACGTTGGGAGGTCTATGGTTCGAGTCATGACGTCGCTGTCCGTCCTTTCTTGTTAGCCTAGGAAAACTTTTACACGAAAGTAAGCCATGGTCAACAAAAAAGTTTGATGAGGGAAACTAATTGACCGAACGGACATGATTTTAGGTTAAGATGGGGACACCCCATGGGGGTATCTAGAGAAGGCACAGGGAAGAAAGGGGAGCGCATGGAAGACTTGCTAAACCCTGCAAATATTATCGTGCTTGCCGCGATTGTCGTTGGCATGTTCTTTGGCCTGCGGCGTATTGTCGCTTCGGCACACGGAAAGAGCTGCTGCAGCGATGGCGCGAGCGGTAAGAAGGCCAAGAAGGTAGTGGTTGCGGATACCGATCCGTCCCACTACCCTTATAGCGATGAGCTGCTCATCGGCGGCATGAGCTGCGATGGCTGCGCTCAGAACGTGGCCAATGCGCTGAATGCGCTGGACGGCGTGTGGGCAACGGTGACATATGCGGACCACACGGCACGCGTGCGCGCTAAGCAGCCGATCGATCGCGGCGTCCTCGAGGCGGCCGTGAAGGACGCGGGCTACTACGTCATGACGCTGTAGGGCGCGTGCTTGGCGCAGGAAACGTCGCTAGGCTCGTCCGCGCAGCTCAACGTCTTGGATATCGTCGAAGTCGATGGTGATGTCTTTGAGCTTGAGCAGCTTGAAGGCGGGGAGTACCTCGTCGAGGATGCCGGTGCGGGCACGATAGCCGTACGTATCGTAATAGGTGACGCGGACTAGGTCGCCACGCTTGAGGCCCTCGAGCTTATGCGAAAGCTCGAGGGCTTTCTCTTCCGTTAGCTCACATTTTGGTTCGACGGTGATCTCTTGTTTGCGTACGAGTTCGTAGTATCCCGTCAGTGCAGCAAAGGGCATAAACTGTGCGGCGCGGTTAGCGCGGACGGACCCGCCGGCGGTGAGCTTTGGGTCGGCGGCGCGACGCCTCCCCTCGGGGTCTGCCAGACGCTCAAAGGCCGTCGGCGGACGCATGGGCTGTTGCTTGGGCTTAGGCACGATGTCCTCCTACCTGGTCGTTGCGCTCACGCGCGGTGGCGCCGGCGGTAAAGCTCAACCCTTTCACCAGGGCGTTCTTGCCGTATTTGCCTTTTACGGCCAGCACGGCGCGGGCTAGGTCGCGTTCACGCTCATCGGCTTCCACGTCGCTAAACAGGTCGATGGTGGCGAACTCTTCGGGCATCAGGTTGCCAAAACCAAGGTTGATGCGTTTGACCGGTCGCTTGGGATCGACAGTCTGTGCCCATAGGTCGTCAAAATAGCCCATGATCTTCTTGAACGAATTGGTGCGCTCGGGCAGCTTGCGCGAGGCATTGGAGTGCGCGAAGAGCGCAGCGTAGCCACCACGCGGCTTGCCGCCGTGCTCGCCCACAAAGACGCCGTCGATCGCTTGTGCTTCTCGCACCAAACGACGTCGTTCGTCATCCTGCTGAACGGGTTTGGGGGCACGGGGCGCGAGCTCGGGGCCGTCAGTCGCTGCGGGTTCGATGCCCGACGTGCTCGAGCGCAGATGCCCACACCCGTCGACGTATTGCGCCGTGCCGCTGGCATCGAGTCGGCGGATGTCGGCGCGCTCGCTCGCATAGCCCACAAAGAGCGAAATGCTGTCGCACACCACGTGTTTATCGACCAAGTCCAGCACGGCGGCATCGACCATTTCGCGCAAAACGGTATAGGCTTGTTCGTAGGCATAGCCCTTCGAGAGCACCTGTCCCGTGGTGGTCGAGGTTGCCTGCGGGCGGTAAGCCTGAATATCGGCGATGGTCGTTGGTTCGCGTCCAAAGGCGTGGTCGATAAGGTACTCGGCATTGACGCCGAGCTCGTCGTAGAGCAGGTTCTCGTCGAGAGCGGCAACACCCATCAGGTCGTAGACACCGTACTTTTCGAGCCGCGCTGCCACGCCGGGACCGATGCCCCAGATATCGGTAATGGGGCGGTGGGGCCAGATCTCCTTGCGAAAGGTTTCGTCATCGAGCTTGCCGATGCGGCTGGGCACGTGTTTGGCGGTGATATCGAGCGCCACTTTTGCCTGGAATAGATTGGGGCCGATGCCGACCGTTGCCGTGATGCCGGTGCGTCCCAAGACCTCGTCGCGCAGCATGCAGGCGAATCCTTCGGCATCGGTGTGATAGAGGTCCAGATAGGGCGTCACGTCGATAAAGCACTCATCGATGGAATAGACATGCACGTCCTGCGGACTGACGTATTCCAGATAGATGCCGTAGATTTGCGCAGACACTTCCATGTAGTGCTGCATGCGCGGCACGGCCTTGATGTGGTCGATGCCATCGGGGATCTCGAACAATCGGCAGCGGTTATGGATGCCGAGGTCCTTCATGGCCTGCGTGATGGCGAGGCAGATGGTTGTGCGTCCGCGCGATTCGTCGGCAACGACCAGGTTGGTGGTGAGCGGGTCGAGCCCACGGTCGACGCACTCGACGCTGGCATAAAACGTCTTGAGGTCGATGCAGATATAGGTGTGCTGACCGTGCGCCATCCGTGCCCTTTCATCAAACACATGTTCTTATCGAATACCTGTTCGATAATACCGGCTCGTCCGGACATCGTCAAAACCTACCAAAAAGGGACAGGTTTATTTTGGTCGGTTTACCGAGTGCTTACAGTGAGCCGGTAGCCTTAATGTGTTGAATACGCTGAGGGGGTATGGATGACCATCGATATGGGTGATCTTGCACTTCTGATACTGTTCGTGCTGTGCCTTGCGATCTTTGTTTACCTGCTGATCAAGGTGCTCAAAGGACGGGCTATAAGAATCGATGAGGTGGGTTACTTGCTGCTTGTCGAGAGGCTTCGGTCGCCGGTGTTGACGGCCGTGATGAAAGCCGCCTCGAGTTTGGCGTCGCTGCCGTTTGTCGTCGGTGTGCTAGCCGCGGCGACGCTGTGGGCGCCCAATTGGGCCCATGTTGTCTGGGCCGCCTTCAATGTCGGTGCTATCAGCGCAATCGACCAGCTGTTAAAGGTCCTTGTGCGTCGACCTCGTCCACAGGGATTTCGGCTTGTCGAGGCGCCGGGGCTGAGCTTCCCCTCGGGCCACTCGATGGCGGCCATGGCGTTTTATGGCTATGGTATATGGTTGGTGCGGTGTGGCGTGTGTGGCCTTCCGTTCGGCGCCGCCATCGAGGTTGCACTCGCGTGCGTCATCCTTGCGGTGGGCGTCAGCCGTGTCTATCTGGGCGTGCACTACGTTTCGGATGTGCTGGGCGGGTTTTGCCTGTCTTTTGTCTGGCTCATCCTGTTCGTGCGTCTTGGCCCTTGGATTTTGACCGTCTAATTGTCGCAACTGGACGCCATGTCGGATCGAATCTGATTTTAACGCAGCTCTAAAGAGTGCGAAACAGCTCGGAAAACCTCGCTTCGTAGCATGAGCCTAACGATTGATACCGCCTATACGCACGGAAAGGTTGTGGAAAAGATGGTCAATTATGGGTTTGGTATGCCGACGCGCCTTGTTGCGGATGGAGACGTGGCTCGCTGGTGCGGGCGATTGGTCGCTCACTACGGCGGTACCAAGGCACTGGTCGTGCTGGGAGGCGACAAGCACACGCGTGATGAGCTCGTTTCGGCGGCGCTGGGCTCGCTCGATCGCGCCCTGCTCGAACGCGTGCTCTTTCGTTGCGGCTTGGTCGGGGGCGACGGGGGAGACGATTTGGTCGATGAGGCCGTAGCCCTGGCGACCGATGAGGGCGTGGACTTTGTCCTGGCGATCGGCGATGCCGATACGGCGGGCTTTGCGCGCGAACTCGCGCGTCGCATGGCGGCGCTCGATGCCGGTGAGGACGGCTTTGTGCCTTATGGATGCATCGTCTCCGAGGGAAAAGTGCCCGCCGTTGTGGGTGCCGGCGAGGTTCCCGTTTTCGCCATCATCGCTCCCGAACTGCTGGAGGGTATCGGCTCGCCCTTGCGCGAGCTGCTCGGCAGTGTATGCGCCGCGGCCTAATATTTACCATAAAGGGATAGGTTATTTTTGATTGGTAAAGCGTTTGACCTGCCAAAATAAACCTGTCCCTTTTTGGTCGGTTGCCGTTTGGGGGCCGATTGGCAACGCTCGCTGATTATAGTCTTGACCTGCGCTAGAATAGTGGCATCTGAATGTCCGGGCGCGTGGAGGAGTGCGCCCGTATGCTGAGGAGGACTTTATGGCAACTGTTGCCGCACCTATCGACGCTACGTCGACCGCCGCTTGGAAGGCGCTCGAGGCCCATCAGGAGAAGCTCGAGGCCGAGGGCATCGATCTTAAGGCCTGGTTCGCTGCTGACGCCGACCGCGTGAACAAGCTGAGCTTTGACGCCGGCGACCTTCACTTTGATCTATCCAAGAACCTGGTGACCGATGAGACCGTCAAGCTGCTGTGCGATCTTGCCCGCGAGGTAAAGCTCGAGGAGCGCCGCGACGCCATGTTCTCCGGCGAGCACATCAACACCACCGAGGACCGTGCCGTCCTGCACACCGCGCTTCGCCGTCCGGCAAGCGAGAAGGGCCAGCTCATCGTTGACGGCCAGGATGTCGTCGCTGACGTGCACGAGGTCCTCGACCGCATGTACGCCTTCGCCGAGCGCGTGCGCTCCGGTGAGTGGAAGGGCGTTACCGGCAAGAAGATCGAGCACCTGGTGTCCATCGGCATCGGTGGCTCCGACCTGGGCCCGGTCATGGCCTACGAGGCCCTGCGTCCCTATGCCGACGCCGGTATCGACTGCCGCTACATCTCCAACATCGACCCCAACGATCAGGCCGAGAAGCTCAAGGGTCTGGACCCCGAGACCACGCTCGTGATCATCGTCTCCAAGACCTTCACCACGCTCGAGACCCTCACCAACGCCCGCGAGGTCAAGACCTGGATGCTCGAGCAGCTTAAGGCCCAGGGCGCCATCGATGGCTCCGATGAGCAGAACGCCGAGGCCGTGGCCAAGCACTTCGTCGCCGTCTCCACCGCGCTCGACAAGGTCGAGGCCTTCGGTATCGATCCGGCCAACGCCTTCGGTTTCTGGAACTGGGTCGGCGGCCGCTACTCCGTTGACTCCGCTGTGGGCCTGTCGCTGATTGTCGTGCTCGGCCCCGAGCGCTTCCAGCAGTTCCTCGAGGGCTTCCACGCCATCGACGAGTACTTCTGCAACACGCCGCTCGAGAACAACGCCGTTGCGCTGATGGGCCTGCTCAACGTCTGGTACGTCAACTTCTTCGGCTCCAAGAGCCACGCCGTGCTTCCGTACAGCCAGTACCTGCACCGCTTCCCGGCCTACCTGCAGCAGCTCACCATGGAGTCCAACGGCAAGCACGTCCGCTGGGACGGCAGCGCTGTGACCTCCGATACCGGTGAGATCTTCTGGGGCGAGCCCGGCACCAATGGCCAGCACTCCTTCTATCAGCTGCTGCACCAGGGCACCGTGGTGGTTCCGGCCGACTTCATCGCTTTCGCCAACACCGCCAACCCCGCGACCGACAACGGCCAGGACGTCCACGAGCTGTTCCTGGGCAACTTCCTGGCCCAGACCAAGGCGCTCGCCTTTGGCAAGACGGCCGACGAGGTGCGCGCCGAGGGCACGCCCGAGCAGATCGTCCCGGCCCGCTGCTTTGAGGGCAACCGTCCGACGACCTCTATCTTCGGTGACACGCTGAGCCCGTTTGCACTCGGCGAGCTCATCGCCCTGTACGAGCACATCGTGTTTGTCGAGGGCACGGTCTGGGGCATCGACTCCTACGACCAGTGGGGCGTCGAGCTGGGCAAGCAGCTTGCCAAGCAGATCACCCCTGCCTTCCACGACGACGCCGCCAAGGCCGAGCAGGACGCTTCGACCCAGGCGCTCATCGAGTTCTATCGCGCTCACCGCAAGTAGGCTGCGCAGCTAAACCTGGCACTTAGCAGAAAGGGGCCCGTATCCGTTGGGATGCGGGCCCCTTCGCTGTTTGCGGTTGGGTGCGATGGGGTGCTCGATATCGCTAGCGGTCGAATTCGGCCTGGATGTTTTGAGCTTCGGGGAGTTCCGCATAGAGCGGGTGGTCTTCGAGCCTAAAGCGCTCAACTTGTTGTGGAGCGCGGCCGCGGACGAAGAGCCAAGAGCGGTCGACGGGCGTTGCCATAAGTGTGCTGGGCAGCACATCGGCGCGCTCCGAGAAGACGCGGGCGCTCTCGGGGTCTTGAAAGGCCAGTACCAGCTGGGTGTCGCAGTTGCCCATGATGGAGCGGGCACGTGCCTCGCCATAGAGCGCGTCGAGCTGGTTGGTCGACTGCAAGAGCAGCGTCGCCCAGATTTCGCGGCTGCGGATGATGGACAGAACGTTGTCGATCTGCGGCATCTGCAGATTCGCGAAATCGTCGAGCATAAAACGGACTGGCACGGCGAGGCGCCCTTCGGGCTGTGCATCGGCGTAGCGAATGAGTCCCGCGAATGCCTGCGTTACAAATAAATTGGTGAGCGGATCGAGGCCGCGGTCGAGGTCACTGACGGTAATAAAGAGTGCTCGGCGCTCGCGACCCATGGCTGCGAAATCAATCTGGTTTGCATCGGTGTACAGACGGCGCGCACTGTCAAAGCCCAGACACATCACCTTCTCGGCAAGGATGCCCATGATGCTCGCGTGCATCTTTTCTGCCGTGATGGTGGGGGAGTAGCGCCGCCACAGCGAGAGTGCGTAGCTCGTGGGGTCGGTGGTCTGCAGGTCGTCGAAGAGCCGAGCCGTGGCGCGGTCTTGGAGATGCTCGCAAAGGTCGATCACCGACGAAAACGTCTGCTCCTCAACGGGCAGTTGCTCGCATACATAGGCGATGAGGCAAGATAGCAGGTTGGCGGCCGCGTGGTCCCAAAACGGCTGGGACTGGTCCTCGATGGGGCAGATGGCCTTGGCGACCGAGATGATGTCTTGCTGGTTGGGCATGCCGTCTCGGCTGTGGCGGATGTGGTTGAGCGGGTTGTAGC
>CAKUGX010000095.1 GCA_934654765.1 uncultured Collinsella sp.
CTCCTGGGCGCTACAGGGCTGTTTGCTATAAGCCGAGAAACGTTCTATATGCAGGAATGCGTTTCCGAAGGGTTTGCCATTGATGGTTTCTATCGGGATGACAAAATGAGTCGGGAAATCCTGGCCTTTCTTGAAGAGGATAACCATCGATGGCAGTTGGTCGGCTAGGGCGGCGGCTGCGTTGATGGACAGTTCGAGCGTATGGACGACCCCAACATTCTGGTATTAAAGAATGAAAACAGCGAAATATTTGGTACGGTCCACGTGGCATATATTTCGCGCCGACGCGATCAGGGCTTGCTCTACCTATTTAGAGATACCAGGGTGACCCGTTTTTATCTGGTGAGTACCGGTCCGGCGTTTACAGTGGAGTCTGGCGATGTCGATCCGGCCAGTTGATTCACGGCAATAAAATGGCGAGCGGGGCGCGGGCGTGAACTGCACCCCGCTATTTGCTCGTGTCCGTATCGCGTCTGCGCCTCGTCGTAGCTTGCGTCCGTGCGAGCATTCGTCCCGCTCCGGCATCACTTCACATCAAACTCCACGCGATCGAGTTCGGGTACGTTGAGGTCGATGAGCTTGCGGGCGACGTGGCGGTCGTGCGCCCCGAGCGCCTCGCTTGTCGTCACATGGGCGACAATCTCGCGCTCGACAAGGCCCTCCTCGTCCCCTTCGGTAGTCGAGGTCTCGACGGCGACGGTGTAATCCTTAAAGCCTGGCAGCACCGCCGCAAGCTCGCGCGTGGTTTCGGTGACGCCGTAGCCGTCCTGCACGCCGGCCTGCGCCGAGCCAATGGAACCCGCCGTCATAACAATGCAGGGGATGGCAAAAATCACCGTGCCCACGATGATGCGGCGGCGCACCTTGCGCGACAGCTCGTCGACCTCGGCGTCTTCCTCAGCGGTCACAATGCCGTCGCCGTTCAGGTCGCGCTTGAGCGGTACACGTAAAAGAAGCAATACGGCTTCGGCCGCCAGCGCGATAAAGACCACGTTGATGCCAAACTCGTAAAGCGCCGAGAGAAACAGTGACCCGCTTGCGATGGCGATGCCATAGCCAGCCGCGCACAGGGGCGGCATGAGCGCGGTCGCCACGGCCACGCCTGCGATGAGCGTGGCGGGTTCCTGGTCGCGCGAGTTGCCCAGGCCACCCGCAAAGCCGCCCGCGAGCGCGACGGCAAGGTCCCACACAGTCGGTGTCGAATTGTCGATGATGGCGGCTGTGGTGGCGCCAAGGGGCGAGAGCTTAAAGTACAACGTGGACGTGACCAGGCAAAAGGCCATCTGTAGAGCCAAGCTCGCGACGGCCTCAAGGGTAATCTCGCGGTCGAGCGTGGCGATGCCGTATGCCATGGCAAGGACCGAGCCCATAAGCGGGCAGATGAGCATGGCACCTACAATGGCGATGTCCGAGTCGATATCGAGACCGATGCTCGCGATGAGCATGGCGATGATGAGGATGCATAGGTGAGAGCCGGTCAGGCGTGCCCCGTTTACAAAGCGCTTGCGAATCACGTGGTAGGGCGCGCGACCCTCGCGAATGTTGAATGCGCGCTTTAAAAAGCGACCAGCCTGTTCGGCAGCCTCACTATGGGCAGGGCGGATGCCATGGCGCCGGTGATGGCGTTCACGCAGTCGCTTGAGCTGTTGTCTATCGAGTTCCATGTTCACCTCGTTCTGGCACGGGCCGCATATCTCGCCCGTCGCCCATACTCTACACCGCGGCGGGCGGGGTGCCTGCTCGATGCGGAATCCGATAGGACGGATGACGCGGGAGCAAATGCAAATCACAGGCTCAATTCCATCACGCGAAAATATGATGCACCAGCTCCTTCAAATGTGACGAAATTGTGAAGCACAGGAGCATGAATTTCAAAAAATTTGCTGGTCGCCAATGTTGCGCAACAGAATTCAAAAATCGACAGCTACCGTTTGATACGTATGGATACATCCGTATCAAAGGGAGAAAGCCATGGCAAACTATAGTCCACAGCACTTTGAGCCTCGGGCCAAGGCCGTCAACGTCAAAGGCGTTGCCAACCGTGCCGTCGCAACTGTTTTGACGGCGGGCCTCATCGCTCAGCCGCTCATGTCGCCGCTGGCGGCAATCGCCGCGCCGGCAGCCGACAACGGTGCTGCCGTGAAGGGAGACAGCGCTATCGAGAACGCTGTCGTCGCCGGTAGCCAGGCAACCGCAAAGACAGCCGCCCAGTTGGCCGAGGAGTCGGCAAAGCAGCTCAAGGACGCTCAGGCCGCCTACGATGCCGCCCAAAAGAAGGCCGACGCGGCAGGCCAGTCTCAAAAGCAGGCGCAGCAGCAAAAGAATCAGGCCTCGCAGACCGTGACCGATAACGCCGCCGAGCAGAACGAGGCCGAGGCAGCCGCGCTTCAGGAGAAGATCGATGAGCTCAAGGCCGCCGTCGACAAGGCCGAGCAGCAGCAGAAGAAGCTGGGCGACCTGAACGATCAGCTCGATCAGGCCAACAAGAGCGTCGAGGATAAGACCCAGGCGCTCAAGGACGCCAAGGCAAAGCAGGATGAGGCCAAGAAGGCCCTCGACGATGCCCAGGCCAAGCTCGAGGCCATGGGTATGGACGAGTACGAGGCCGCCAAGAAGGCCGTCGAGGACGCGCAGGCAAAGCTCGATGACGCCAATAAGGCCGTTACTACTGCACAGGCCAATCTGGACCAGGCCAAGGCTGCCGAGGCCAGTGCCCAGCAGGAAAAGCAGAATACCGAGGCAGCTTTGACGACTGCCCGGGCCAAGAAGCAGGAGACTGCTGCTGCTCTCGCAGCCGCAACCACCGCGCGCGATAACGCCCAGCAGAAGTTCAACCAGGCGCAGGCCGCGCTCGATGCTGCCGTCTCGGGTACGGGTGTTGACCTGAGTGCGCTTGAGGCCGCCGAGAAGGCCGCCGCTGGTGAGCTTAAGACCGCGCAGGTGGAGCTCAATGCCGCGACGGATGCCGACGCTACCGCCCAGGCGAACCTGCAGGCGGCCCAGAATACCGCCACCGCCGCGCAGGAGAAGGCCAACGCCGCCAACGCTGCCGTGGCATCTGCCCAGTCTGCATACGATGCGGCAAACAAGGAGTACAACGACGCCGCCAGCAAGCGCGATGCCGCCAAGGCCGCATATGAACAGGCCCAGAAGACCGAGGCGAACAAAAAGGCCGAGTACGACCGACTCGTCGAGGTCTGCCAGCAGAAGCGTAGCGAGTGGGATGCGGCATCGGCCGAAACTAAGAGTGCCGAGAAAGCATATGATGCAGCCAACGCTGAGGTCGAGAAGCTCAACAAACAGATTATCGACCTCAAGGCCAATATGACCGTCGACCAAAACGTCATCAATCAGGGTATCGTTGGCTTTATGGCCCATATCAGCACCGGCAGCGGATTTAGCGCTCAGCAACAGGCGAATGCAAGGGATGCCCAGTCCATGCTCACGGGCGCTTCCGATAAGGAGCCGTGGTATGACAGCTACGTTGATCAGGACATGTCCCGCAATACCAACCCACTCTCTCTTGAGCAGCTGCGCAATGCTTTGACCTATCTTGATACCCAGAATAACCTCCGCAAGGCAAATGGGCAGTCAGAGCTTTGCGTCAGCCTCCGTATGACGGCAGCAGCGGCCCTCAACGCATCGTATTCCTCCCAATATCAGAAGCACAACTACAGGTTGCTGCATTCCCATTGCTACTTTGATAACGCCGAGAACCTTGCAGGTGGGGGTGGCGCGTACACCGGAGGCGAGACCGAGGACACGCTTGGATGGCCATACACCGGTCTCTACACCCAAGAGAAGCAGACATTCGATAAGTATGTTGAGCAGTACGGCGATGATCTCGACAGTCATCGGTATGATCTCTTTTATATCTCCGATAACTACGAAGACGTCGACGCTGAGTGCGGGCACTATCTCAGCATCATCTACTCCGGCATGACGGCTATCGGTATCGCAACCGGTAGCGGCAAGGGCGCCGATTCCGAGGTAACTGCCTTCGATTACAGTTGCTATAGCGATCAGGCCGATTTCACGGTTTCCGAGTTTAAAAAGCTCATGAACGACTACATCGACTCCGCTTACAACGCCGGCGGCACGCAGGAGCAGAAGGCACAGCTCAAGCAGTTGCAGGATAAGCTTTCCAAGGCAAAGCAGACTCTCACCACTGCCAATGCCTCGTATCAAGACGCTGCAAGCAAGCAAGCCGCTGCGCAGAATGCCCTCGCCGCTGCCAACACGGACATGAACGCCGCGAAGGGCGAATACGAGCAGGCTAAGTCTGCTACCGCCGCGGCCAAATCGGCCTACGACGCTGCCGAAGCCAAGTTGAAGGGCATCGACGTCAAGACGCCTCAGGCCAAGCTCGATGCCGCCAAGGGCGAGGCCGCTACTGCCCAGGCAGCTCTCGATAAGGCAAACGCCACGCTTGCTGACAGCAAGACGAAGGCAGCCGAGGCCGCTGCTCACAAGGCGAAGGCTCGCAGCGCCCGCGACGCCGCCAAGGTAAAGTCCGATCAGGCCAACGAGGCGTATGACAACGCTACCGCTTCGGTCAAGGACCTTGCCGCCAAGTGCGATGCCGCCAAGACGGATCTTGCGAACAAGCAGGGCACGCTTAACGATGCCAAGAAGGCCGACGACACTGCCCAGGCTGGCGTTGACAAGGCTCAGGCCGCAGATGTGCACGCCGCGACCGCTCTTTCGGGCGCCAAGCAGGCAGTTGATGTCAAGAAGCAGGCCCTGTCCGACGCGCAGGCGAAGGCCAAGGACGCCGAGGGTGAGCTGGCCGGCGCAAACAAGGCCTTCGAGCGCTTCGCCGGTGCCCAGAAGGCGGTCGACGACGCCAAGGCCGCCTATGACGCTGCCGTCGCCGGTGTCGCCGATGCCCAGAAGCAGCTCGAGGCCGCCAACGAAGCCGTCGTCGATGCGAACTTCGAGATCGTCAAGGCCAAGGCCGAGCTTGCCAGCGATGAGGCACTCAAGGCCGATCTTGAGGCTGTCGACCATAAGGCATCCCTTGCCGCGGGCACGACGGGCAACGAGAAGCTGGTTAAGCTGAACGCTGCCTACGCTCGCTATAAGGCTGCCGTCGATGCCGCCGCTGGTCTCAAGGCTGCTCTGAGCGATGCCGACGCCAAGCTGTCCGATGCCAACGACGCCTATGCCGCCGCGCTTGCCGAGCTTGGCGATGCCAAGGATGCCCTGGCTGCCGCGCAGGCCGAGTACGACAAGTATCATCCCAAGGCTGAGCCGCAGGCCAAGCCTCAGGTTGCGCAGGCTGCCGCAAAGGTCTCCGTTGCCAAGAAACAGGCTGCGCCTGCCGCGCTCGCCCAGACCGGTGATGACTCCGCGCTTGCAGGTGAGGTCTTCGTCATCGGCGGCATTACGCTCGTTGCCGCGGGCGTGACGCTGGGCGATCGTCGTCGCAAGCAGATGTAGCGTTTCGAGCGTAGTTTCTGCAACGAACTTCAATTCATAACGGGACCGTCTCGTTAGCCAAACGATAAGGCCGGCGCGCTGTCAAACGCAGCGCGCCGGCCTTTCTTTGCGTTGGTATAAAAAGCCCGGTCGGCAGCCACAAAAGCTACCGACCGGGCAAGCCGTAGGCAATATGGTTGCCGTCGAGCAGCTGCTCAGCTTAGCCCAGCAGGCTTAAGCCCACGGAGACAAACGCCAGGATAACGCCGACGATGGACTCGCCGCCGAGCAAGCCACTGGCGACAACCAAGCCCTGTTCCTGGAAGGCGGCGTCCTTGGCAGCCCTCTCCTCGTCAGAAAGACCAGCGGTGGCGTCACGGTGGGCGGACCACTTGTCGTAGGCGAGCTTAACGCAGGAGCCCAAGAAGGCCGTGAGTGACATGTAGAACGGCAGGTACACGCCCAGGCCGATCATCATGGCCGGAATGCCGAGCCAGTACATGACGATACCGGCGATAAAGCCGCCTGCGAACCACGGCACGCTCGGGATGCCCGAGACCATGGTGGCGACGACGCTTGCTTGCGCGGCAACAAAGCTCTTGTCGGGGCCAAAGGCGTCCGGACCATAGGCGGTGACGAGCGCGACCATGACGGCGGCGGCGACCAGGGCGCCCACGATGCCGCCGATGGCCTGGCCGATCCACTGCGCGCGCGGGTTGGTGCCCAGCACGGCGCCGGCCTTAAAGTCGTTCATGACGTCGCCCGCAAGGCCGCACGCCACGGCTACGATGCCGGCGATAAAGAACAGCTTGACCTGAGCGATCTGTGCGAAGGCAGCCACGATGAGCATAACGATGAGGCCAAAGATCTCCATGGGGTCGATGCCCGTCTGGCCGCAGCTCTGTGCGCTCATGATGGTGGTGACAAAGGTGAACAGCGTCACGATGACGGCCGGAATGGGGCCAAGGTCAAGCACGATGGCGATGATCACGGCGATGGCGGCAGCGCCCAGGCCGATGATGCCGGCGTCGAGCTTAAGGGAGCCCGAGATGAGCGATTGCTCGTCGGTGTCGGTGGAGCTGTCGGCGGCAAGACCGCGGACGATACCGGCGACCTGCGGCAGGATGTCCTTGAGGACGACGGCGACGCCAAAGCCCATCATGAGGCCCATGCCCAGGGACTTGACGATGCCCTGCGCGGTCACAACGTCGAACAGACCGGCAGCGGTGCCGCCCACGATGATGCCAAAGTTGCCCAGCAGGGCGCCGGCAAACCAGAAGGCGACGGGGGCGAAGCCCACGAGGAAGCCGACGGAGAGCAGCATGGGCGAGTTGTAGATACCAAAGGTCACGCCGGGGATATTGAGCGTGCATAGCATGCTGGGCACCACGCCCAGGGCGTCGCGCAGCACGCTGTAGATGCCTGCGATGGCCATAGAGCCAAAGAGCTGCTTGCCGGTCTTGCCGCCGGCTTCGGTGGCGCGCAGGGTCTGAGCTGCGGCGTTGCCGGTGGGGAACTCCAACGCGGCATCCACGATAAAGTGACGGTGGATGAGCGCGGTGGCCAGCAGGCCCAGGATGGTGCCGGCGAGTGCCACGATAAACATGTCGAGCCAGCTGATCTGGTCGGCATAGCCCAGCATCCAGGCGCCCGGGATGGTAAACGCCAGACCGCCGGCGACCATGGCGCCTGCGGACATGATGGTGTGGGTGACGTTTGCCTCGTTGAGGCTGGCGTTGCCCATGAGCTTAAGGAAGAACAGTGAGATGACGGCAGCGAAGACGATCGGCCAGGGGAGTGCGCCCATCTTGAGGGCGGTGTAAGCCGAGCTTGCCGTGATGATCACGCAGCCAAGGACACCGATGACGACGCCGCGCAGCGTGAGTTGCCCGCGCATCGAAGCGCGGTTCGAGGGATTGCTCATATAAAACTCCTTTGCGTATATCCGCTTCCCCCGGGAGCGCCGTTACGGATACGGCGCGGGAAGTCGGGTTACCAAGGGCCGCCGCGTGAGCTCGC
>CAKUGX010000096.1 GCA_934654765.1 uncultured Collinsella sp.
ATAAACCCAAACGCCCTCGCGCTCGGGTTTATTACGTTGATATATAAGTTATCGATGCCTGGTCGCTCATGACCTTTGACTTGTAAGGCGAAATAACGCGGGGACATACGCCAGAGAAGAAATCGCAAGCGCAACAAGCAGCACAACCCGAATACCCACAACGCTACTCAACACAGCATTGAGCAGGTAGAAAAGAACGGCGCCCACCGCCACCATCTGGCTTTGAACCGAAATCAGTGAACAGCGCATCGATGAATCGGCAGCATTTTGAAAAACTGAGTATTTGATTGGGGCAAACAACGAGTAAGCAGCCGTCTGCAGCACATAAAACACAGGCAATAAATAGGCTGGAGTAAGGGGGGTCAAAAACAAAGCGGTTAGGCAAAGACGCGCTATGCCGCAAATGCGCGCAAAACGGCCCTTGTCGACACGAGCAATCACGCTGGGCACAATGAACCCTATGGAGGCGGAGACAAAGAGCTGGACCGCAATGGTCACACCCGAAGCGACGGCATTTATTCCGCGACCCGCAAGCAGCAGTGAGAAAAAGTCTTCCAGAGCGACGAAAGCAAATGCCTGAGAACAGTCCATGATGAACGCTGAGCGAAGAATGCCGTTACCCGCAATTGCGTCCCCGATCATCTTCGGGCTAATTCCACGCCCGGGCGTCACAGTGGTGTCCCCCCTTCGTCCCTCAGGAATATAGGCAACGACAACCAACGTCAACAGCATCGCAATGATATCGATCGAAAGACCGATGAGATACGCGCTGGCAGACGAGATGAAACCGCCCACACAAGCGGAAAGGGCATATGCCGCATAGAAGACAAAACGCTCAACTACATTTAGTTCCACGAGCTGGTCCCGAGAGACGCTGTCGATGTAAATCGCTTCGATGGACCCGCTCACGCATGCAACGGCAAAACCTTTGAGAGCAAACGCGCCGATTAAAAGCAGAGGAGATCGGACGAGAAGCAGGGCGGCGTAGTACACAAGCATTCCCATGATGCCAACGAGGCCGCTCGCCTTTCGTCCAAACCTGTCTGCAATATAGCCAGTAGGAACCTCAAGAATGAACTTGCTCACTTGGTATGCAATCATCATGCTTGAAATCGCCACCATCGAGAATCCGACAAACTCAAGGTAAACCGTCAGAAAATACAAGATGGTGCTGAAGCTCGACAGGAAAACGAACGCCATATAAAGCAAAACCATACGGTTTTTCATGCTTCGCCCTCCAAGAGCCAATAATCTAAATCGGAATCTTGGAAAAGTATGAAAGCGAAGCCGTCAACCATGCGTTACGAAGCGTCAATATTCACTTGATGCCACGATGCCAAATAGTCTCACGAAGCGAGATGTCGCAATAGGTGAAGGAAAACCGTCTGGTGTCGATCAGTCCACGCATTTTGCCGATAGCAAAAGTAGATAGGCAGAGTTACGTCACGCGATCCTTCAATGGAACACTCGCTCACTTCTGATCCATCCGATGCGAGAGAAGAACCAGAGAAGCTCAGTATCAATCCCCCGGCTTGAAGAAACTCAACCTGTGCTCTGTTTCCGTATTCGACATCGCGGAAGCGGAAATTAACCAGCTGAGCTTCGGGACATTGTTTGATTGCATTGAGACAGGGTGACAAATTAATGGGAACAGCGAGCCTGCCGCCCAGTAGCTCACGAATGGTCATAGCGTCCACAGATTGATGGCCCGCCGGGCACGAAAGAACCTTGAGCTCCTTTTCACCCAGGCATTTCGAAGAAAGGGCGCTGTCCCGGGGCTCTTCAAATGAGATGGCTGCATCCGAAATGCCAAGCATGAGCGACTCAAAGCATGTAGCCGTTGGCTGATGCCACACATCGAGGTGGATCTGAGGATGCAAGCGTTCAAACGAGTCATACCAGTTTTCGGCAAAAAGGTGCCCCCGTCCATGAAGGCAGGGGGCGTAAAGACGAAAGTGGCCGTCGGGCGAAACGCCATCGTCCCTCGATTGAGCGTACTTTTTGAGATCGTCGACTTGCGCCAGGATCACGCGAGCACGACGCGCAAATTCTCTGCCCGCCGGAGACAAAACAGCCTCCCCCGCCGATCGGTCGAGCAAAACAATCTGATACTCAGATTCCAACTTCTTAATTGCCGATGAAACGGCCTGCGGACTCACATGAACAGCGCGAGCAGCCTTGCGCACGCCGCCATAGCTCGCTACTGCTTGAAGGTATTCGAGTTGAGAAAGCTGCATAGATTACTCCAAAGGCAGCCAAGGCGACGGGCTGCGCGCCCTCAGATGAGGTTCTCGCCCAGGTTTTTGCCGCCGAGGACGTGCATGTGGAAGTGCATGACGGTCTGGCCGGCGTTGACGCCCTTGTTGGAGATGACGCGGAAACCGTCCTCCAGGCCCTTGGCCTTGGCGACCTCCTGGATGGCGTGAGCCATGGCGCCCATGGTCTCGGCAGGCACGTTGTCGGCGATGTCGCTGTAGTGCTTCTTGGGGATCACGAGCGTGTGGACCGGCGCCTGAGGGTTAAGGTCGTCGAACGCGATGACCTGGTCGTCCTCGTAAACGACGGTCGAGGGGATCTCGTGGTTAGCGATTTTGCAGAAGATGCAATCACACATAGCTGGTTCCTTTCTAGTGACAACGCAAAAAGTCATGTTGTTCAGTGAAACACCAAAACAGTTTAGCCCACTTCAAAGATCCCAATTGAGCGAAATCTATTCCTCGGCAATCGCAATGGCCAGAGGGTTTCATCCATCCATATGCTCTCACCTATTTTGAGCGTTTGACCTCGGGAACGATCAACACCGGAAGGACGGATAGACCGTAAAGCAGAGTAATAAGCATCATTTGTTTGTCGTAATCTGAACCGGAAATAGCCGCAATCCCAATAGGAAGCATATAAGAGCCCAAAAGGCTAACTTCGGCCATAATGCCGCCAGCGCTGCCAGCATAACGAGTGCCGATTTCAACAAATGAAACTGGCAGAGCTTGAACAACTGGACCCATCATGCTCGTAACGATGCCGCACACTGCAAGCAATACCCCCATGGACTTTAAGCCCGAGGCAAACCACGCAACCGCAATTGAAATGGAACCAAGAAGCCCGACAATCACAAGATACGGTCGCGTAAGGCGGCATTTGCCGTAAAGAATCGGAGCAATCAAGCAACCGACAATCCCAGCAGCGGTTGTCAGCGCCGCCATTTCGCCGGCCGTCGAGGCATCGGTGCCTCGCACAAGCTCAAGAGCCTGAGGCAGCACACCAGAAAAGGCGGTCGTGGCAGCAAGTGAGAAAGCGGCGCAAATCGCGCAAAGCCAAACGTTGCGCGAGCGAAATGCAGTCAAAAGTGCTTGGTCGTGCTCAATGCCATCAGGAATAAGTGAGTCATTCTGCACGTTCCTACCAAATATGCCCCAGAAGATAGTCAGACCGGCCAACAACCCTTCTGCAGCTGTATAGCCCATTAGCACGGAAGGCATAAACGCCGATGACGCCTGGGCCGCCGCGATGCCAAAGCAAGTCGCCGCATAGTAAATGCCCATCGCAACATCCGTCTTATCTGCAAACCAAAGTCCAAGCGTCTTTGCATTATTGGCAGTCAATGCCGCCATCCCCACGCCGATGCAAAACATCGAGACAAGTTGAGCAGGATAGTTCGATAGGGTGAAAATTCTGATAGCGCCGCCGACTAAAGAAACACAGAACCCGCCAAGTATCACTACTTTGGGCCCAAGTCTATCTCCAAGTGATCCGAACGGGAGACTAAAGAAAACGGCCGCAAGCATTGGCGCCAGAAAGAGAGATGAGAATCCGACAGGGTCGATATTCATCTGAGGCATGATGACCGTGGCATAGGCAGCGACCTGATACTGCATGAAGTTGCCCAAAAAACAGAGACCACACGTCAACAGCAATATTAACCAGCGGTAACCACTCGAAGCCCGCTTTTGCTCAACTTTGTGCGCAACTTCGCACGCTTCACCATCCATTGCACCAACCTCACATTAAAAATGGTCGCGACCCCCATATCAACTGGAGGTCGCGACCAGGCAAAACACCGATTAATTATAATTCAGAAGTCTCAGGCATCTCGGCTTTTGCCGCCGCACCAGTCTCGGGCAACATCGCAATAGGCAAAACGCTCGCAAGGAAAAGAATCGATTCGATCGTAAAGTTCAACGTCCAATTGTCACCAGAAATAGACGAAACAATAACGGGAACAAAATAGGAGCAGAGAAGGCCGACAGTACCGATTATTCCACCAGCGCTACCGGCATATTTCGCGCCAATCTCAGGAAGATCAGGAGTCATTGCCTGAATAATGGGGCCAGAAAGAGCGGTCATAAAACCATTGAGGACGAGAGCAACCCACATGACAGTGCCAAGCGGCAAAAACCAGTTTGCAACCATTACAACGGCGGCAATCACCGTGGTTACAATGAGAAACGGTTTATTCTTACCGAGCTTGAGGACGGCAGCCGGTCCCGCAAAACAAGCAAAGAAGCTACCAACTGTAATAATTGCTGCCATAGATCCAGCGGTGGCAGTATCAACGCCGCGAACGAGCTCAAGCGCAGACGGCAGAATTGCACAATATGCCGTGGTTGAAGCGAGGGTAAGACCATAAGCCAAGGCAATGCACCAAACGCCGCGCGACTTAGCGGCACTCTTAATGTACTTCATAACCGGCTCGGGCTCGGGCATGGGCTCGCCCTCCGGGACGTTCCTCATAAAGAAGATCCACAGCGCAGCAGTTACAGCTTCGGCAATAGCAGCGACCAGATAAGACACGTCAAGCGTAGGAAAATAAGTGCTGAATGCCTGGGCTATCACGATGGACACACATGAAGCAGCATAGAAAACTCCCACGGCAAGGGAGGTCTGCTGTTTAAACCAGGAACCCAGCACCTTTGCCAGATTGGCATTGAGCGCCGCAATGCCAAAGCCGATCATAAACATCGAAACGATCTGCACGGTAAAGTCATTAATCATGAAATAGCGCAGAAAGCCGCCCACGGCAGAAAGCACCATGCCAATTGACACGACAAGCTTAACGCCGTAGCGATCAGCAAGAGATCCTGCAGGAATCGACAAAAACACAGCGGTGAGCATCGGCATCAGCATAAGATTGGTAAGTCCACCAGCATCGATACCGAGAGTCGTCATCACAACGACGCCCCACGCTGAAACCTGATATTGCATGAAGTTTGCCATAAAACAAATGAGGCAAACTACGAATAAGATCATCCACCGATAACCCGATAGCTTTTCTTCTTGAGCCATTTCTTTCTCCTTACGCAGGGATAGTTCAAGCTGAATTCAATGGGGCTAATTAGCCCACTCCATTGCGGTTTCTTTCACTAATCGTTGAGTAGTACCTCGTACATAGGACGGAACACCGAATCTTCTTTGGCATGCAGCGAATGCACCGGCTTCCACTCGTTTTCGTCAATTACCATATGAATGTGGTTCTCAGCGGTATAGGGGTCCCATGGTGCCTTGCCCTCAACAAACGGTTTGCCCGTCTTCGCAAAGCTGAACCACGCATCGTTCATTTCATCCGCGAGATGCGCTGGAGGATTGTCACCCGTAAACATCAGACCACTCGCGGTATCAAGATTCTTGAAAACGAACGGCACCTCGATTGCGTGGCAAGAACCCATTCCCTCGACACGAGATTTATAACGGAACAAATAGTTGTACACGGGCTTAAACGCCGACTGCTCTTCAGCCATAAGGTCGGTGCCGACAAAGAAACCGGTTGAGTTCATAAAATTGGTGTAATTCTCGGCAAAATCGCGCTCAGGCCATGCCTCTCGATATGCCTGCTCCCAGTAATCAATATCAATCTGATCATCAAAATGAATCGGGAATTGGCCGTGCCAGAATCCGGGAAGGTCATCGAAGTAGAAATGGAAATACGTAAACTCGTCCTCGGTACACCCAATCATAATATCGATATCCTTGGCTGCGCCCTCCGCCCAGGCCTTCATCGGCTTTTTAGGAAGGAAAGTACCGTCGCAAACCGGCGAGAAAATTAGCGACACTTCGTAAGTATGACGATCGCACCACACCTGCATGCCCTCAATGAGCTCGTCTGCCGACTTCGCCAAGAGATCTTGGGCGGTTTTGCATCCCATGATTTCGGCGAACTCCCGAGCAAAGTGCTCGCCGCGCTCACGGGTCTTATAAAGCTGGATAGGGCCGGATTCCAAAATCGCACGTTGGAAATACTTATTTGCCTCTGGCAAAATGGATAGAAGAGCCTGGCTGGAAGAACCTGCCGACTCACCGAAAAGCGTAACGCAATTGGGGTCACCGCCGAAGGCGGAAATATTCTCATGCACCCACTCGAGCGCGCGGATTTGATCAAGAATGGCAAGATAACCAGCCTCTTTGTAATCCTCCCCACCCGGCAGGCAATCGAGCAGCAGCGATCCAAACAAGTTCAGACGGTAGTTAATCGAAACAATAACGACATCCTTCGCTGCCGCAAAATTGGAGCCGTTATATAGCGGGTCGGCAGATCCGCCTGAGAAGTAGGCACCTCCATGGATATACACCATGACAGGAAGGTTCTTGCGCTCGTGTCCCCTGACCCACACGTTAAGGCTCAGGCAATCCTCCCCCTGCTCATGAAGCGAAGCGAGTTCGACTTCATCGATAAACTGCCTGGCAGAATGCCCGAATTCCACGCATTCAATTTCCTCATCGGAATCGTCAAGGCGCTCGGGGGCACGCCAGCGAAGATCACCTACCGGTTGCTTTGCATAGGGGATGCCCAAAAATGCTTCAACCCCGTTATCGAGCGTCTTGCCCGAAACTATGCCCGTCCTAGTCTTGACCTTCATTGCTTGTCCTTCCTCACAATTAAGATGCTAGATCGATATGGTTTAAGCTAGCTGGCTTGAAGCCATCTTAAAATTTGGAGAAAGTCAAAGGTCAACGACGTGTTTCAATGGAATACCAACTGGAAACCAGGCGCTTAATACCGTTCACCTCGTCAAAACGACCGCTTGCCCGACAATGACGGTGCAACAAACATTAGAATAGCTCCAAGGTTTTGAGTGGCCCTAGGGCAGTCGGAAGGTGTGACATGGAACGCGAGTTTTCCCTTAATATCAAGCAGACGGCCGGCCTCTACGGCGTAAGCGCAGACACCCTTCGCTATTACGAGTCAATTGGTCTAGTTGCCCCAAAGCGCGGAGCGAATGCCTACCGTGAATACAGGAAGGACGATTTCGGCAGGCTTAACATCATCATGTCAATGCTCAACATGAATTACACGCTTAGCGAAATCAGGTCTTTCCTAGACAACCATTCACTCGAAACAAGCTTTGAGCTGTTCAGCAACGAACTTGACAGCATCGACGCAGCCATTGCAAAGCTATCGCAACGGCGCCGAAAGATCGAGCATTGCATGCAAAATATATCCA
>CAKUGX010000097.1 GCA_934654765.1 uncultured Collinsella sp.
GGCACCGACAGTGAGCAGTCTCGAAGTGCCCCAGGTTGGCGCGAAAGAGGAGCGACGCGTACTTTTGTACGCGAGCGACGGTTTGAGCGACAAGATGGGGCACTTCGGGGCTGCGCAGCGTCAACGTGACCGCCGTTCGGTAGAACGGCGGAACAAGGTTATTCTCCGGGGTTGATGTTCGCATAGAACTCCGCCCCGTCGTCCAGACGCAGGATCCCGACGCGGCCGAACTCGGAGCCGGTGGCGGCAGCGCAGTCGATATCGATGCGATCGGGCACGCCGGCGGTATCCTCGCCACCCAGGCGCACAATCTGCCCGCGGCCCGACTCCTCATCGAGCCCCGCCAGGCCGCCAACCTCGCAATAGCGCCCAAGCGACACCGTTGGCGTGTGGCCGCTCACCACGACCGGCCCCTCGCCCTCGGCAGAAAGCAGTCCCGTCGGCGCATCCCAATAGCCGTGACGAATCCACAGCAGGTCATCGGACGACTGCACGGCGAGCATTTGCCGCAGCAGCTCGCTATCGGCATCGACCGCTCCCCTGCCGTCACCGCAATCGACACCATGCTCAAGTAAAAACGCGCGCGCCGCCTCGGTCTGGATGCCGGCATGCACCAGCAGGTACGGACGCTCCTCGGTCTCGGCCACCGCGTAGAGCGGCAGCGCAGCCATCCATCGCACGAGCTCCTCGTATGCCTCAAATTCCATGTCGTTGAGCTGCTCGCGCGTCGTCCAACCACCGTTGATATCCCAGGTCTCGGCATCGAGCGGATCCTGGCCAATGATGGCATCGAGCATGATCTGCTCGTGATTGCCCTTGAGCACACGGGCGTTGGGCAGCGAGCGCACGAGCTTAATAACGCCGACCGGATCGGGCCCGCGATCGATCATGTCGCCCAGCACGTACAGCGTGTCGTCGGACGTCAACGAGATCTTAGATAGGGCCTCGTCAAGCGCACGCACGTGCCCGTGAGCATCAGATGTCACATAGATCGCCATGGTACGCCTCTCTTTGCATTGCAGCGGAAGCCCGGCGCCGCAACTAAAACTTCAAGTTGAACTTAAACGTTACCCATTGTACTCCGTTGCAATAAAGCTGGAAAGGGTTTCCGAGCAGAGGCAAAGACGGCAGCCGTCTATGACGATATCGCGCACGCCCGCAATCCAACCCCATAAACCCACCATCTTTGGGTACAAATAACCGCAGACAACTGACCGTGCCACGCCAACCACCCAGGAGCGGACACCATCCATGAACCAGATCCTTCTCTTTATCGGCCTCGTTATTATTCTGTGCCTGACCATCAAGCCCGTCGGCAAAAAGCTCCCCTTCCCCACCCTGCTCATCTTTATCGCGCTCGGCATGCTGTTGGGCGTCAACGGGCCGGCGCACATCGACTTTAGCGACTACGCGCTTACCGAAACCGTCTGCAGCACGGCGCTGCTGTTCATCATGTTCTATGGCGGCTTTAACACCAACATCGACCGTGCCAAACCCGTTGCCGTGCCCGCGGTACTGCTGAGCACGCTCGGCGTCGTCATCACTGCCGGCATCACCGGCGTGTTCGCACATTTTGTATTGGGCTTCGACTGGATCGGTGGTCTGCTGCTGGGCTCAGTCGTGGCGTCGACCGACGCGGCGAGCGTCTTTAGCGTGCTGCGCGAGCACAACCTGTCGCTGAGGAGCGGCACCGACTCGCTGCTCGAGGTCGAATCGGGCTCCAACGACCCCGTCGCCTACATGCTCACCGCGGTGCTCGCCACACTCGCGGCCGGCGACGACATTAACATCCCCGTGCTGCTGGCCAAGCAGATCATCCTAGGCGTGGGGCTGGGCCTTGCCATCGGTTGGACATCCAGCCGCCTGATTGAACGCGCACATGCAACGGCCGAGGGCGCGCAGACTATCTTTTTGTTCGCCGTGGCGATCATCGCCTACGCGCTGCCGAGCTACCTGGGTGGCAACGGCTTTTTGGCCGTGTACCTGGCCGGCATTGTGCTGGGCGCGAGCGACATCACCGGCAAGGTCGAGATGGCGCACTTCTTCGACACCCTCACCGAGATGGCCGAGATGACCATTTTCTTTTTGCTCGGCCTGCTCGTGACGCCCGCCCGCCTGCCGCAAATGCTGCTGCCGGGCCTGGCGCTCATGGCGTTTATGCTCTTTGCGAGCCGCCCCATCGCCGTCGGTCTGCTGCTGGCGCCCTTTAAGACGAGCCCTCGCCAGGTTGCGCTCGTAAGCTGGGCGGGTCTGCGCGGCGCAGCTTCGGTCGTATTTAGCCTCTTTGCCGTTGTGGCCGGTGTTCCCGGTGGGCACGACCTGTTTGACCTGGTGTTTGTGATTGCCGTGTCGAGCATTGTGGTGCAGGGCTCGCTGCTGCCAGCAGTGGCGAAGAAACTCGATATGATCGATGCAGAAGGCGACGTGCGCCGCACGTTTAACGACTACCGCGACGAGGACGGCATGTCGTTTGTAAAGCTCAAGGTGGGCGCTGGCCATCCGTTTGCCGGGCGCTCGCTCGCCGATATTGGCAGCGCGACGGACATGCTCGTGGTCCTGGTGCTGCGCGACGGGGCGCATCCGGTACTGCCCAATGGCGACACCGTAATCCAGGAAGGCGATCTGCTGGTGATGGCAGCCCCAACGTTCGAAGAGCGTGCCGAGGTTACGCTGCGCGAGGTCACCGTGACGCCCCACGGTCGCCTGGCCGGTCAGCGCCTGCGCGACGTGCCGCAGGGCAAGCACCCGTTTATCGTGGTGATGCTCAAGCGCGAAGGCCAAACGATCATCCCCGACGGCGACACCCTAATATACGCCGGCGACGAAGCCGTCATCGCCACGCTGGCATCGTAGTGGCTAGGGGTAGCTAATTTGGGAAGGGGTTAGTCATCGTCGACGGCAAAGTCGCGGAGATCGAGGCCTTCGCGTTCGGCTCGGGCCAGGAGCTCTTGGGGCGACTCGTCCTCGATATCCACTACGTCGAGCATGGCGGTCGGAAAGCCCACGCCCGCCGCACTCCCCGCGCGGTCGAGCAGGCTCTCGCGCAGCTGGTCAACATCGACTTTAATCTTCACGGTGAATCCTCCTACCGGGCAATCGCGACCGGACAAACCGCACGTCCCAACTGATGTGCAATAAACTCCAGATACGGCCATAATAAAATAATGAACATCAGGGAGGTTACGGATGATGGACAAGCTCACTGCCATGACGGAACAAGTCAGGGATTTTTGTGATGCGCGCGATTGGCGCAAATATCACACTCCAAAGGAACTTGCCATCGGCATAGCGACAGAGTCCTCCGAACTCCTTCAGCTTTTCCGCTTTATGAGCGACGAGCGCATTGCAGAAATGTTCGATAACCCTGATCAGCGCCAAGCCATCGAAGACGAAGTCGCTGACACGCTCCTCTTTCTCCTGCGTTTCGCCGATCTAAACGGAATCGACCTCCCAAAGGCGCTCTCGTCCAAACTCAAACGCAACGGCGAGCGCTATCCCGTCGACACCAGCTCCAGCGAATACAGAAAGGCGGACCACCATGAGTAACGAGTTCGCCCTTCGGCAATACACGCTTCCCCTGCCCCAGCCCTTCGAGACAAGCGAATCGCTGCAAGACTTTGGCACGCCAAATCCAGGGTCGCACCACGACGAAAGCTGGCCTGTTCTCTACATCCTGACCAACAGCAAAAACAAAACGGCGTACATCGGTCAAACGACCAATTATCGACGCCGCATGAAGCAACACGCCGCAAACGTGGACAAAGACTTCGACCGGACCCTTCTGATTGACAATCCGACCTTCAATCAGTCAGCAACATTTGAGTTTGAGAATCGACTTATCGAGCTGTTCTGCGCTGACGAAAAATACCAGGTAACCAACGCCAACAATGGCTATGCCCAGTTCGATTATTTTGAGCGACCTCAGTATCGCCAGAAGTTCAGAGACCTCTGGTCGAAACTTCGCGAAGAGAACTATGCGATCCACCCCATCGAAGAGCTCGAGAACACTGACCTGGTCAAATTCTCGCCCTTCAAGACGCTCACGCCCGATCAATACGAAACGATTGAGGCGATTTACAGGCGGCTCGAGCAAGAGCATGAAGACATTAAACACGGCGGGCCCAAGAAAGAGCGCGTAACCGTCGTGAACGGCGCGCCGGGAACAGGCAAAACAATCCTCGCCATCAGTCTCATGTTCAAAATCAAAAATGAGCCGAACCTTTCCGGCCTGCGGGTCGGCTTCGTGACGCCCATGGAGTCTCTGAGCAAGACGCTCAAAAAACTCACGCACTTCCTCCCCGGGTTAAAGCCCGGCGATATCCTGAGCCCCAGCGACGTCACAAAAAACGATCGGTATGACATCTTGCTTGTCGACGAGGCGCACCGACTGGGAAACCACTTATCCGCCGGCGCCGGCATCGGAGCTTTCTACAACACATGTGAACGACTCAACTTGCCGCGCACGAGCAGCCAGGTGGATTGGATTTTCAAATGCTGCGACAAGTCGTACCTGTTCTATGACCCCAAACAGCAAGTCCGCGCATCGGGACTCAACCGAGATGGCCTTGAGCAGCGACTCAATCAACTCGAAGAAGCGGGTATTGAAACCGAAGAGTTCAACCTAAGCACGCAAATGCGCGTGCGCGGCGGCGACGAGTACCTCGATTTTGTCTACGACCTGCTCGATAACAAGGCGTACATGCATGCCGGCATGAAGTTCAAAGAACTCTTTTCATCGGAGCCTTACGATTCGCGAGCCGGGGATCCGGACAGCGATATCCCCAGATACCAGTTTGGAATCGTCGACCAATTTGAGGATTTCTGCTCCCTACAGCAGGCCAAAGAAAAAGAAGTTGGGCTATCCCGTATGACAGCCGGTTTTGCTTGGAAATGGGAAAGCAAGAGCAATAAAGATGCGTTCGATATCGTCATCGGGGGCATTCCCAAACGCTGGAACTCAACCCAGAAGGATTGGGTTAACTCCACCAACGCCGTCAACGAAGTCGGATGCATTCATACGGTACAAGGCTACGATCTCAACTACGGATTCGTAATTCTGGGTCCCGACATTTACTACGATACCGACAAGAATGCCGTCTGCGTTAGCGGAGCGAACTTCAAAGATGCTGTCGCAAAAAAGAAGGCGAGCGACGACGACCTGCAAAAGATTATCGTCAACGCCTACTACGTTCTCATGACGCGCGGCATGCTGGGAACGTATCTCTATGTGTGCGACCCCGCTCTCAAGGAGTATTTGTCGCGGTATATCCCGGTGATATAGACCTAGCGACCGCCCTCCCCCATGTAACCATCCTGTAAATCATAGCGGCACACTCGAGTTTTGCTGTGATGCGGTCGCGTCTGGCGCTGCACTGTGCTAAAGTATCCCGAACGTTCAAACGACTACGAAGGGGACCTAGAAGATGGCACGTGTGCACAACTTCTCAGCTGGCCCGGCCGCGCTGCCCACCAGCGTGCTCGCCGAGATCGCCGACGAGATGATGGACTACCGCGGTTGCGGCATGTCCGTGCTCGAGATGAGCCATCGATCTAGTATGTACCAGCAGATCATCGACGACGCCGAGGCAACCCTGCGCTGCCTGCTGAGCATCCCTGACAACTACCGTGTCCTGTTTTTGCAGGGCGGCGCCACGCTGCAGTTTGCGGGCATCCCCATGAACCTCATGCGTCGCGGCCGCGCCGGCTACATCGTGACTGGCAACTTTGCCAACAAAGCGTACAAGGAGGCCGCCAAGTACGGCGAGGCCATGCTGCTCGCGAGCTCCGAGGACACCAATTTCGACCGCATACCCGCCATGGCCGACATCAACGCGCGCATTGCCGCCGAGGCCGCGAGCGACGGGCTCGACTACGTCTACATCTGCCAGAACAACACCATCTTTGGCACCATGTACCACGAGCTACCCGATTGCGGAGACGTGCCGCTGGTCGCCGATGTCTCGAGCTGCTTTTTGTCGCAACCGCTCGACGTCGAGCGCTACGGGCTCATCTACGCCGGCGCGCAGAAAAACGCCGGCGCCGCGGGCGTCACCGTGGCTATCGTGCGCGATGACCTGATCGCCGACGGTCCGGCCTTTGCGCAGACGCCGCAGTACCTGGACCTTAAGACCCAGGCCGCCAAAGGCTCCATGCTCAACACGCCCAACACCTTTGGCATCTACGTATGCGACAAGGTGTTCCGTTGGGTGGAGCAGACCGGCGGACTTGCCGCCATGGCCGAGCGCAACTGGACCAAGGCCAACCTGCTCTACGACCTGCTCGAGCACAGCAAGCTATTCCACGGCACCGCGCAGGCAGACAGCCGCTCCATCGCCAACGTCACCTTCCGCACCGGCGATGCCGAGCTCGACGCCGCCTTTGTCGCGGGCGCGGCCGAGCACCAGATTCAAAACGTCAAGGGCCATCGCCTCGTCGGCGGCATGCGCGCCAGCGTGTACAACGCCGTCACCATGGAGGACGTACAGGCGCTGGCAACGTACATGAAGGACTTCGAAGTGCAGCATAGTTTGAGTCCGCGATCTAACTAGCCCGCAGCGCGCGGGCCGACCAGCCACCTCAGACCACCCTGTTTACATCAAAACCTGCTAAGGAGTTTTTCCATGCGTAAGATCAAGACCATCGACGACATCACCAAAGACGGCAAAGTCGAGTTTGGCGAGGGCTACGAGTTTGTGAACACCGCCGAGGAGGCCGACGCCATCCTGATGCGCTCGACCGACCTGCACGGCTACGAGCTGCCCGAGGGCATCCGCGCCATCGCCCGCTGCGGCGCCGGCGTGAACAACATCCCCGTCGACGAGTACGCAAAGAAGGGCGTCGTCGTCTTCAACTCCCCGGGTGCGAACTCCAACGCCGTCAAGGAGATCGTCATCGCCATGCTCATCCTCTCGTCGCGCGGCGTCGTGCAGTCCATGGACTGGGTGCGCGCCCACGCCGAAGACCCCAACATCCTCGTCAACGCCGAGAAGGCAAAGAAGGCCTTCGTCGGCCACGAGCTCAAGGGCAAGCGCATCGGCGTCGTGGGCTTGGGCAACGTCGGCTCCAAGGTCGCCAACGCCTGCGTCGACCTCGGCATGGACGTCTACGGCTACGACCCCTTCATCTCGGTCGAGCACGCCTGGGTTCTCTCTCGCGACGTCCAGCGCGTGGGCACGCTCGAGGACCTCTGCCGCAACTGCGACTACCTCACGCTCCACGTGCCGTCCAAGTCCGACACCGTCGGCATGATCGGCGCCGACCAGCTCGGCCTGCTCAAGCCGGGCGCCGTCCTCATCAACTACGCCCGCGAGACGATCATCGACGAGGACGCCGTCGACGCGGCGCTGCGCGGCGGCCGCCTCGCGTGGTTCTCCTGCGACTTCGCCACGCCCAAGACGGTGAAGATGCCCAACACCTTCATCAC
>CAKUGX010000098.1 GCA_934654765.1 uncultured Collinsella sp.
TCTGTGCGCGGCTGGTTGAGCGACTGGGTCGCTCGGATCCCGCGGCACCGCACACCGTTGCCGTCTATGCCGCGATGGGTTCCGAAGTCAACCCAGCCGCGTTTGCCGCAGCTGCCGCCAAACGTGGCTGGCGCGTGGCCTATCCGTGCATGCTCTCGGCAACAGACGCCGCAGCTTGTGGCCAGCGCATGTGTATGCGGGCAGTTGCCGCCGACGATGCATCCGCGGCACCGTTTATCGCCCACCCCACGCGGGCCTTCGCGGCCACGGACATCGACAGCAGCCGCTTCCCTATCGTGCCTGCCGACGCTCTCGACATGATCGTCGTGCCGCTCGCAGCCTTCGACCGCGCCGGCGCGCGCCTGGGCTACGGCGGCGGCTGCTATGACCGCTACCTGCCCATGCTCTCGCCCGAATGCCAAATCATCGGCATCGCCTTTGACGAACAGCGCGTCGACCACATCCCCACCGATGCCCACGACCTGCCGCTGCCCAACATCATCAGCGCCTGATCGCCGCCACATCAGCCACGGCTACAGCAGCACCATCGCAGTCTAGTGCTCCTCGCCGGCGCGGGCCAGGTCGTAGGGCGTGGTCTGGTAGACGTAGTAGTTGAGCCAGTTGGTGTAGAGCAGCTGAGCCTGGCTGCGCCAGACGTTGCGCGGCTCGGCGGTGGGGTCGTCACCCGGGAAGTAATGCGCCGGCACCTGAGGGTTGAGCCCGCGCTTCACGTCGCGCTCGTACTCCAGGCGCAGCGTGTCGGTATCGTACTCGGGATGGCCGAAGACAAAGAAGCGGCGGCTGTCGGTCGACTTGACGATGTACAGGCCAACCTCGTCGGACACGGCCACGACCTCAAGCTGCGGCTCGGCCTCCACGTCCTCGCGGCGCACATCGGTGTTGCGCGAATGCACGGCATAGAAGCGGTCGTCAAAGCCGCGGACCAGCGGGCTTTGCGGCTTCACCAGATAATGCTCGAACACGCCGCTCGCCTTTGCCGGCAGGTCGTACTTCTGAATACCGTAATGATGGTACAGACCGGCTTGCGCGCCCCAGCAAATATGCAGCGTAGAGTGTACGTGTGTGGTGGACCAATCCATGATCTGGCAGAGCTCGGGCCAGTAGTCGACCTCCTCGAACGGCATCTGCTCCACCGGCGCGCCCGTGATGATCAGGCCGTCGTAGTGGATGTCGCGGATGTCGTCGAACGTGCGATAGAACGTCTCCAGGTGGCCGGCGCTCACGTGCGTGGCCTCGTGCGTTTTGGTGCGCAGCAGGTCCACCTCCACCTGCAGCGGCGTGTTGGAGAGCTTGCGCATGATCTGCGTCTCGGTGGCGATCTTGGTGGGCATGAGGTTGAGGATGAGCACGCGCAGCGGACGGATGTCCTGGTGCAGCGCGCGGTACTCGGTCATGACAAAGATGTTCTCGCTCTCGAGCTGCGCGGCGGCAGGGAGGGCGTCGGGGATGCGAATGGGCATGGATGCTCCTTACGAGTCAGTTGCAGCTATGGTACAACGAGCGGCCCCATCCGCGCGAGCACATCGCCCAGCGATGCCGTCAGCGGCCCAAATCACTCCAAAAGTAGAGATTAAGGTATGTCCCAAAAATCTACAGCGCTTTAGCCTAGCAAAGTGGCAGCAGGACGCTACAATGGTTCGACGCGAAAAACTCGGCCGAAAGGATACATATATGTACCAGACGCGTAAGATCGGTGTGGTCGGCCAGGGCCACGTAGGAGCACATGTCGCCAATAGCCTGCTCATGCAGGGCATTGCCGATGAGCTGTACCTGTGCGATATCAACGAGGCCAAGGTGACGTCCGAGGTCCAGGACCTGCGCGACTCCCTTTCGTTTGTCCCGTACAATACCAAGATCGTCAACTGCTACGACCACTACGAGGAGCTGGCCTGCTGCGACGTCATCGTCAACGCTGCCGGTAAGGTCGCGTTGGCCGCCGGTAACCGCGACGGCGAGCTGTTCTTTACCACCGACGCCGCCCGCACCTTTGCCAAGCGCATCGTCGACGCCGGCTTTGACGGCATCTTCGTGAGCATCTCCAACCCCTGCGACGTCGTGTGCACCGAGCTGTGGCACCTGACCGGCTACGATCCCAAGAAGATCATCGGCTCGGGCTGCGGTCTGGACTCCGCCCGCCTGCGCACCGAGATCTCCAAGAAGGTCGGCGTGAGCCCCAAGTCCATCGACGCCTATATGATCGGCGAGCACGGCTTTAGCCAGCTGGCTGCCTTTAAGTCTGCAACCATCGCCGGCAAGAGCCTTAACGAGCTTCAGGCCGAGAACCCCGACAAGTATGCCTTCGACCACATGGAGATCGAGGAGCTCGCGCGCAAGGGCGGCTACGTAACCTACCAGGGCAAGCAGTGCACCGAGTACGCCGTCGCCAACTCCGCCGCGCGCGTCTGCGCCGCCGTGCTGCACAACGAGCACGCCGTGCTTTCGGCCTCTACGCTCATGACCGGCCAGTATGGCGAGGAGGGCATCTTCACCTCCCTGCCGTGCGTGATCGGCGCCGAGGGTGTCGAGGAGGTCTACACGCTGGACCTGTCCGAGTACGAGCTCGAGGGCTTCCACAAGAGCTGCCAGCACATCCGCGACAACATCGCCCAGCTCGACTGGTGGGACGCCGAGGCCTACGACGCAAAGTAGGCCGCTGGCTGCCGCAACCTTACGAATCTAAGCGCGACACCAAGCGGGCCGCACCGGAAATCCCCGGCGCGGCCCGCTTTTTGGCTCACGCGACACGCTCGCGGATCGAAGGTGACTGCTTTTCCCGTTACCTAGTACTGCTCGATGCCCATGTAGCGACGAACCTCGGGGCTGTGGTCAAACACCTTGCCGCGGGCGGCGCGCAGCTCGCAGCTCATGTTGTAGAAGAAGATCGGCTCCAGGTACGAACGCACGCTGGCAGGCACTTCGCCCACGCCGTATTCGAGCGCATCGAGCACCATGACCGTATCGGTGTGCGTGTTGAGGAACGCGAGTGCACGCTCCTCCATGGGGCGGCACTCGCCCGATCCGAGCTGTACAAAGTAGAACACACCGGGCTCGGTGGCTTCGAACGGACCGTGGAAGTACTCGCCGGAATGGATGTAGCAGCAGTGCTGCCACTGCATCTCCATGAGCGAGCAGATGGCCATGGCGTAGGTCTGGCTAAAGTTGGGGCCGGAGCCCAGGATGTAGAAGAACTTGTGCTGCTGGCAGAGCTCGGCAAAGCGATCGCCCAGCTCGGCGTTGACCTTCTCGCGGGCAGCGGGCAACAGCGCATCCATCTGCTTAAGGCCGGCGTACATGTCGGCAAGCGCCTCGTAACCCTCCTGCTGGTCGAGCAGCTCGGCGGCGATCAGAGCGCCGATGCCCTGCGGTACCTCGGCCTGCGGCACGCCTTCGCCCCACGGATAGACCCAGGTGGTCCACTTGCCGTTATCGATCTTGGAGCCCTCGCAGTCGGTCATGGCCACGACCTCGGCGCCGGCTGCCAGCGCCATCTCGCAACCGTCGACGACCTCCTGCGTGTTGCCGCTGTGGCTGCAGGCAATGACAAGTGACTTCTCGCCAAGACTCTTGGGGGCCATCAGGCAAAACTCGCGTGCCGTGTAGACCGTCGAGGTGAACGTGGTGGCCTCGCGCTTGAGCAGCTCGTTGGCCGGCATCAGGTCGATCATCGAACCGCCACAGGCGATCCAAAAGACGTTCTCAATCTTGCCCTTGCGCTCGATGATTTCCTGAACCAGATCATGTGCGTTCATCCTGATGTTCCTCCTTGTGGGGCGGCTTTGAGCGACGGCAGCTCGTACCTGCTATCGTTCTATGTTGTCCTATTTATAACACGTGTAACAACGCCCGTGAAGTCATCTCGGCAAATTTGTTCTATGTTGTTCTATCTGTGGATGTTAGATGTCGAAGACGTAGCGCGAGCCCACGATCTTTTGGCGACCGAGCAGTAGAGGGCGCCCACCGGCGTCGGTAAAGTAGGCCTCCATATAGAAGAGCGGCTCACCAACCGGCACCTCCAGCAGCGGGGCCACCTGAGCATCGGCAAGCGCAATCTCCACGGTGCAGGGGTCGGACTTGAGCGGCGCGCGACCCGAATGCTCGGCAACGAGCGCAAAGATGGAATTGTCCGTGAGGTCCTTGTCGGCAAGCGTCTGCAGATAGGGATGGTCGGCCAGCACAAAGGCGTTGTTCTCGAGCATGACAGGGATGCCGTCGGCTGTGCGCACGCGTTCGACCACGATAAGCTCGCAGCCGGGCTCCACGCCAAAAAACGCCGCGTCCTCGCGCGTCGCCGCGACCACCGTGCGCGACACCAGGCGCGCTCCGGCCACCATATCGTTGGCGGCGCAGCCCTCGGTAAAGCTCTGAACGTCACCCTTCTGGCGAATCTTGCGCTTGAGCTTGGGAGCGCACACAAAGGTGCCCCTCCCCTGCTGGCGGTTGAGATACCCCGCGCGCGACAGCTCCTCGATGGCGCGGCGCACGGTAATGCGCCCCACCCCGTAGGATTTCGCGAGCTCCATCTCGGAAGGAATACGCGAGCCGGCCGCGTACACGCCGCGCGCGATCTCGCCCTTTAGGTCGTCCATAACCTGCTGGTACAGCGGCACGGCGGACACCTCGGCGCGCTCGGAACGTTCGGTCTTGCTATCGGCTGCCATCATTACGCTCCATCCCGCGCATGCTCGGACTCAAATTCTTCAATCGCCGCCATAAACTGCTCGCCAAAGGCGTCGGCCTTTTTCTCGCCAATACCGTTGACCTGGATCAGCTCCTCGCGCGTTTGAGGGCGCAGGCGGCACAGGCCGCGCAGAGCCTTGTCGGAAAAGACCATATACGGCGCCATCTCCAGCTCGGTCGAGATCTCCTTGCGCAAGGCACGCAGGCGCTCGAACAGCTCGGCATCGTCGCCCACGCGCGGGCGCTGATCCAGCTCAGCCTCCTCGCGCAGCAGATCCACCGCGCGGCGGGCGCGGGCCGAGGCCTTGCGCTTGGACGCGCGACGCTTAACGGTAAAGGCGAACGCCTCATCCTCGACCTCGCCGGCACGCGGGCCCAGCCCAACGACCGGGTACTGCCCCTGCGAGGTGGCCAGATAACCGCGGCCGCACAGCTGGCCGATGATGTCCTTGATGCGCCCGACCGATTCGCTCGACAGCTCACCGTAGCCGCGGTCCTCGTCCAGATGCATCTGGCGAATGCGCTCGGTGTTGCCGCCGTGGAGCACGTCGGCGATCAGCGACTTGCCAAAACGCATGGGACGCGTGGCCACATAGCGCACGGCAGCGCGGGCCATATCGGTGACGTCCTCGACCTCGAACTGCGTGAGGCAGTTGCTGCAGTTGCCGCAGCCCTCGGCTTCGTCCGTGGCGGTGCCGCCCGCGGCGGCTGCCGCATGCTCGGCCGCGGCCTCGTCGCCAAAGTAGCGCAACATGTATTCGCGCAGGCAGCCGGTGGTATTGCAGTAGCCCTCCATCTGGCTGAGCAGGCGATATCGATTCTGGAGCGCCCACGCGCGCTGCTCGTCGTCGAGCGCCTCGTCGGCAGCATCGCCGCGGTCGATCAAAAAGCGGCGCATGCGAAAATCGTTGCCGTTCCACAGCAGGTGGCAGCTCGCCGGATCGCCATCGCGGCCGGCGCGGCCCGCCTCCTGATAGTAGGCCTCGATGCTCTCGGGCACGTTGTTGTGGATCACGTAGCGCACGTTAGGCTTGTCGATGCCCATGCCAAAGGCGTTGGTGGCAACCATCACCTGGATATCGTCGTCGATAAAGGCGCGCTGGCTTTGGCGGCGGGCGTCATTGCCCATGCCGGCATGGTAGCGGCCAACGCGAATGCCGCTGGGGCCCAGCGCTTCGGCAAGATCGCCTGCCAGCGCATCGACCGTCTTGCGGGTCGAGCAATACACGATGCCGCTCTCGCTCGAATGCGCGATCACGTAGTCGCGCACCCAGGCGGTCTTGGCCTTGTCGCCCATCTCTTCGCAACCAAAGTAGAGGTTCTTGCGATCGAAGCCCGTCACCACCGTCGCCGGGTTTTGCAGGCCGAGCATCTGCTGAATGTCCGCGCGCACGCGCTCGGTCGCCGTAGCGGTAAAGGCCGCCACGATGGGGCGCTGCGGCAGGGAATCGATGAACTCGCGAATCTGCAGGTAGGCGGGGCGGAAATCCTGGCCCCACTGGCTCACGCAGTGGGCCTCGTCAATGGCCACGAGCGGAACGCCGATGCCGCCTTCGGCCGCAGCTTCCTGCGCAAAGGCCAGAAAGCGCGGCTCGAGCAGGCGCTCGGGCGCCACGTACATAAGCTGGTAGCGGCCCTCGCGCGCCCGCTTGAGCACGGTATTTTGCTGGGCCGGAGTAAGGCTGGAGTTGAGATAGCTGGGTCGCGCGCCCGCCGCGAGCAGCGCACGGGTCTGGTCCTCCATAAGCGACAGCAGCGGACTCACCACAAAGGTAATGCCGGGCAGCATGAGCGCGGGCACCTGGTAGCAAATGGACTTGCCGGCGCCCGTGGGCATAACGCCCAGCGCGTCGCGGCCAGCAAGGATCGCATCGACCATGCGGTCCTGCCCCGGGCGAAACGAGGTGTAGCCAAAATAGGCGCCGAGCGTGTCGAGCGCCATCTGCTGCATGCTATCGGTCATGGTTTCCTAACGTCCAAGTCATCTGCCGCCGATTATACGCCGCCACGCGGACCGGTGCCGCACGGCTGCCGGCCACGGGCGAGGCAATCCGAGGGAAACGAGCGTGGATTTTTGGACACTTTCCGGATGAGCGTGGATAATCTCCCACTTTAGGCCCGTCACCAAGCCAAAAACGGGAGATTATCCACGCTCATTCTATGGGTAGTCGATGTTTTGGCAAAGTCAGCAAAAGCCCACCAGAGCGAGCAAGGTGCCTTGAAACGAGGCGGCATTGACCTTCTGGTCATGCCGCCGAAGTTGAAAGGCAGATTGCCGCTCTGGCGGGCTTGCAGCGTCAAGCCGTTACGCGGTTTGTAAAACCGCGTAACTTAACGGGCTCCGTACTGCTCGTAGTAGGCGTCGATGGCGGTCTTGAGCTCGTCGTCGATGACGACCTTGCCGTCGATCTCGTGGTTGTAGAGGATCTCGAC
>CAKUGX010000099.1 GCA_934654765.1 uncultured Collinsella sp.
GATCCTTAACGATCTTGCGGGCGTCCTTCATGCCACGGCGCAGCGCCGGTATACCGGTCTTAAAACATTTGTCGACGGCAGCCAGGCGAATGAATTCCTTGCAGAAGGTCGCGGCATTGCCCAGGCGGAACAGCACGGGATGATAGTCGCCGTAGATTTGCATGTAACGGGCCAAAAAACCGCGGTTGCGCATGATGTAGTAACGGTTGGTGTCGCTCGTGGAGTTGAGCTGGCGCTTGCCGGCGATATCCCAGTTAGAGACGGCGCGGGCGCGCTTGAGCACCACGTCGGCAACAACGGCGGCGGGGAAGTGTTGGCTGGCCACGTAGCCGTAGCAGGCATCGTCGCCGTAGATAAAGAAGCGCGCGTCGGGCAGGCCAATCTTGTCGACCACGCGGCGCGAGAACATGCCACCCTCAAAGCACAGCTGGTTCATGGCGCGATAGCCCTCGGGGCCCAAGTCCCACTTGGCGACAGGGTTGGGAATGCCGAGCGAAAGGATGAGTTGGTATTGCCAAAAGAAGGCGCCGCCGTCAAAGTCCAGGCGCGAACCCTGGATGACATCGTAGCGGTCGGTCCACTTGGCAAGACGCTCGATGCCTTCGGGGATGACGAGCACGTCGTCGTCCATCACCCAGAACCACTGGGCCCCCAGATCGTAGGCGCATTTAGTGCCGGCGGAGAAGCCACCCGCACCGCCGCCGTTTTCGAGCTGCGGGGCGTAGATGACACGGTCGGTGCCGCCCTGCGCGTCGGGCTGCTCGGTGTCGATGCCCCACAGGTTGGCCAGGCGCTCGTTGAATGCGGTACACATGGCCTCGGTCTCGCGCGAATTCTCGTTATCGACAATCACGATGCGCCAGGGCGTTGCCGTGAGCTCGGTCATGGAGTCGAACAAGTTGGCCAGGAGTTCCTGGCGCTTGTACGTGACGACAACGATGGCGAGCTTATCGATGGGGGCGGGAAGGGTTGAAGACATGGGGCAATATATCCTTTCACGCGCGGCAGATATGCGCCGCACGGAAGCTATCGAATACGTCCATTGGACTGTCCTATTGTAAAGGCTCGCCGCGCTTTGTCGGCAAGGTTTGAATAAAACGCAGGAACCTGCCACGGGTGTGGCGGCTTCAACGTTGGGCGTTGGCGCGCTTATCGCTGTTTGAGGCTGTGGACGACTCGGCTTCTAACTGCGTCAACTACGAGTAGCACCAGGGCAAAGACAATGCTGATGGCCGTTCCGGTGGCAATGCATATGGATGCAGGGTTGCTTTGGGCGACCAGTATGTTTGCAAGTATCGCGTTGAAGATGGGGCGCCAAAGGCCGCTGGTGAGCGATTGCATCACATAGAAGCCGAGCGTGGCCGCCGATAGGGTGACGATGACGCCTGCGACTCGCGGATTGCTCGAAGTACTGTGTCGGGTTGCCACAAAGAGAAGGGAAGCGGCAGCAAGGACAAACGAGATTAACGAGGTTGATTTGTAGGAGAGGGTCGCCATCGCCGCGAGGTTGCCGGTGAAGGAAAGTGCGCCCTCTAAGATGATGGCGATTGCCAAGACCGCTATGAGTGATCGACTGCCCAAGGCGCGCGCTCTGCCCGAACCCATGCTGTCGGTAACATCGCGGAGCAGCCCGCCCGCCAAAAACGCGACGACGTACGTGGCGGCGCTCATAATCTTCTGGAGCCAAGAAAACTCGCCGCCGTTTGCTGAGCTCATGGCGGCCAAATACCCGTTTGCAATAAATGCGAGGATGCCGATGATAATGACCGCTGCCGCGTAGCTCCTCTTAGAGAGTCGGCTCTTGGCCAGCCCAAACAGCGGCGCCATACAGACCGTGGTAGCGTAGACCCAGATAAACTCGAGCCCCAGGGTGTACCAGTGGTGCGTGACCAGGGAAACGTCGGGAATGGGGGAGATGACCGTGGACCATGCAAGCGCCACCAGGCAATAGAGCGCTGTCGGAAAGACAACCTTGCCAAGACGCTGCACCGTCCGCTGCATCTGCGACGCCCAGGTCGTCCCATCATTCCAAGCACGCGCGGCCGAGGCGATGAGAAAATACCCCGAGATCATAAAGAAGACTTCGTTGGCCCAGCAGCCCAGCAAGTTAATAAAACCGAGGACGCCGGAATAGGGGAAGGCGACAAGCGGTGCATATTCCGGCATGCCGGCGCAGACTGCCTGGAAGGCCCACTGAAAGGTATGGAACACTGCGATTCCGGCGACCGCGACGAGGCGCAGCGCTTCAATAGAGATATTGCGTGCGGCTTTGGGCTGCATGTCTTCCTTTCGTCTTGGGGTGCTCCATAGGCTCCATAGATTATATAAACGCCTGTCGGCGCGCCGACCCTTTGATACCATGAAACGACAGGTATTTCCTAAGGAGCACATTTGTCTACTAACGCCTCTGGCAGCCCTGTTCTGTCGCTGCTTATCCCCATCTATAACGTTCAGCGCTATCTGCGCGAGTGCCTCGATTCCGCCGTGGCGCAGACGCTCAAGGACATCGAGATCATCTGCATCAACGACGGTTCTACCGATAGCTCGCCGGATATCATCTGCGAGTACATGGAGCGCGATCCTCGTGTCAAGATGATCGACAAGGCAAACAGCGGCTACGGCGACTCGATGAACCGCGGCCTGGAGATGGCGCGCGGCACGTACGTGGGCATCCTGGAGTCTGATGACTTTATGGCGCCCGACGCGCTGGAGAAGCTTGTGTCGGCGGCCGAGGGCTGCAACGCCGATTTTGCGAAGGCGAACTTTGACTTCTACTGGTCCAAGCCCGAGGAGCGCCGCTCGCTGCACGAGATGTTTAAGCCCAAGGACTGCGGCAAACCGGTGCACCCAAGCGACACGACACAGTTCTTTAAGCAAAAGCCCTCGATTTGGTCGGCCGTCTACCGTCGCGATTTTCTCGAGCGCAACGGCATCAAGTTCTTGCCGACCCCGGGTGCATCCTTTCAGGACACGTCGTTTGCCTTTAAGGTGATCGCGTGTGCCGACAAGGCCGTCTACCTGCACGATGCCGTGCTTTCGTATCGCCAGGACAACGAGAACTCCTCGGTCAATTCTTCGGCCAAGGTCTTTTGCGTCAATGCCGAGTATGCCGAGATCGAGCGTTGGATCCGAGAGGATTACGCCCGCAATCACGCAAGCGATGACGTCGCGCGCATGCTCAAGTTCAATCAGGTCATTAAGTACGATTCGTATATGTGGAACTACGTGCGCTTGGCGCCCGAGTTCTATAAGGAGTTCCTGGTCCAGATGACCAAGGAGTTCCAGGCCGCCTTGGACGCGGGGGACTTTTCGCTGGACGACCTTAAGCCGTGGAAGCGCGCGAATCTCGCTGCCATCCTCAAAGACCCCGAGGCCTGGGTTGACGAGCATCCGCACTTTGCGACGGACGGCGCCCTGGGACGCGCCAAATACTACGCATCGGTTGGAGGCCTCGGCGTGGTCGCCGCCTTCCTCGTTGAATCGTTGAGGGGGTAGGTCGACATGGGAGAGGCCTCGACCCCCAAAGCGACCATCGTCGTTCCCGTATACAACTCGGCTAGCTCGATTCAGCGATGCCTCGATTCGCTGCTGGCGCAGTCCGAGCGTTCGATTCAGGTCGTTTGCGTCAACGATGGATCGGCTGACGATTCGTTGCGTGTTCTGCGTCAAATTGCACAGAACGATGACCGCGTGCTGGTGATTGACCAGAAAAATGCGGGTGTCTCGTGCGCTCGAAATGCTGGCATCGATGCCGCTGGGGGCGGCGTCGTCTTCTTTGTGGACGCCGACGATTACATCGATGCCCAAACCGTCGAGCGCGTGCTGCAGGCCATGGGGTCGTCGGATGCCGAGGTCGCCGTTTTTGGCGGCGTCTGCGAGCCCGCCGATGCCGCCCCCAAGCGCGTCCAACAACTCATGAGCCCCAATGCGGATACTTTTGGCACCCGCGATCCTCAGCTGTTGTTCCACACGAATGCGCAACCCTATGCCTGCCGCGCGGCCTTTTCGCGCGAGCTGCTCAATCGCGAGGGCATTCGCTTTGCTCCCGGTTTGGCCTTGGGCGAGGACGTTGTATTCCAGTTCGCAGCTTATGCGCTTGCCAGCAAAACCGTCGTTATGCCAGACAGGTTCTACCACTACGTGATGGAGAGCGACTCGGCAACGCATGAGTTCAACAGTGACGAGGCTCGCGCCAAAAAGCTCGATGCTCATATGATGATGCTCGAGGAAGTCTTGGAGGATTGGGCAGTCTACGGTCTTTTGGATCTGTGCCCCGGCGAGCTGGTTACCTGGTTTTTGGACCTTATCGTGTTTGACTTGGCGCGTCTGGATGCCGATGACTTTCACCGCGTTGCCGGCCGCGTCAACAGGGCTTTCACGACGTTTTTGGGAACGGAGTGGGCGGATGCGCCCAGTAAAGGCGCCGTTCGCCGTGTCGCCCACAAGCTCGTTGCGGCAACCTCGGGCGTCTCGATGACGGACGCCACGCTGTTCTATCTTTCGACCCGTGGGCTCAAAGCCTGCCTGGAGCGCTTCCTCTAATTCCAAGCGCTGCCGCCTGCCGCAACTCGGCTGCTAAAATGACCCTGTTACACGCTATTCAACAGGAGGTTCTCTTGCAGAACTCTGATACCCCTAAAGTTTCGCTGCTTGTCCCCATCTGCAACGTCGAGCGCTATCTGCGCGAGTGCCTCGATTCCGCCGTGGCACAGACGCTCGAGGACATCGAGATCATCTGCATCAACGACGGCTCCACCGATAGTTCGCCGGATATCATTCGCGAATACATGGAGCGCGACGCACGCGTCAAGATGATCGATAAGGCCAACAGCGGCTACGGCGACTCGATGAACCGCGGCCTGGAGATGGCCCGCGGCGAGTACGTGGGCATCCTGGAGTCCGATGACTTTATGTTCGAGGACTCGCTCCAAAAGCTGGTCGCCAAGGCAGACGCCGAGCATGCCGATGTGGTTAAAGGCGATTTCTACCTGTATTGGTCCACGCCCAGCGAGCGCCGCGAGTTGTTTGGGATTATCGACGAGCATATGACGGGTGCGGCGTATCGTCCCGTCGATCGTCCAGGTATCTTCTACCGCAAGCCTTCCATTTGGTCGGCCATCTATCGCCGCGAGTTCCTCAACGCTAATCAGATTCGCTTTCTTCCCACGCCGGGGGCATCGTATCAGGATGCCGGCTTTAACTTTAAGGTTTGGGCGTGCGCCGAGCGCGCCGCGTTTATTGCGGACCCCATTTTGTGCTATCGCCAGGATAACGAGAAGAGCTCCGTTAATTCGCCCAACAAGGTGTTTTGCGTATACGACGAATATGCCGAGATGCAGCGCTTTTTGGACATGCGCCCCGAGCTTAAGACTCAGCTGCAGGGCATTTTAATGCGCATGAAGGTCGATACGTACCGTTGGAATGATGAGCGTCTGGTCGATGAACTGCGCGAGCAGTTTTGGGAGAAGGTCTCACCCGAGCTCAAGGCCGATTGGGATGCCGGTCGCTTTGACCTGTCATTGTTCGACCCGCGCGGCGAGACTGATCTGCGCCTGATGGTCAAATCGCCCCGTGCCTACATCGATTCGCGTTTTGACTTTAAGAAGCCGGGCAAGCTCAATACGTTTAAGCACTACTTTAAGATCGGCGGCCTGCCGCTGGTCTGGCGTGTGCTGACGTATCAGCGCACCTACGGCGATAACCCGCATCCCGACGACGTGCCGGCGGCACAGTAGGAGCGTTTGACTATGGCTACCCCTAAGATTTCCGTTGTCGTTCCCATCTATAAGGTGGAGGAGTGCCTGGCATGGTGCCTGGACTCCCTGCTTGCGCAGGACATGCCCGATTGGGAGGGCGTGCTGGTCAACGATGGCTCGCCGGACGGATCGCGCGACATCGCGGTTGCCTTCTGCGAAAAGGACGCGCGCTTTACTCTGGTCGATAAGGAGAACGGCGGTCTGTCGAGCGCGCGTAATGCGGGTATCGCCGCGTCCACGGCGCCTATCGTTGCGTTCTTGGATTCCGACGACCGCTTTACGCCCGACGCGTTCCGCATGATCGTCGATGCCTTTGAGCGTGAGGGCTGCGACGTTTTGACCTTTGGCGCGAATCCGTATCCGCTGGAGGCGGGGTATCCGTGGCTTAACTATGTGTTGAGCCCGCGCGATGTTTCGTTTGAGGGCTATAGCTCTGACCTGCTGTTTAAGGAAGCGTCTCGTCCCTTTGCGTGGCGTACCGCCTGCAAGCGTGAGTTTTTGCTCAACAACGAGATCGTGTTCGACGAAACCGTCAAGTATGGCGAGGACCAGGTCTTTGACTTTGCCGTGTACGGTCGTTCACGTAAGACCACGCTCATTTCGAACAAGCTGTACGACTACCGTGTGGCGCGCAAGGGCTCGCTTATGGACACCATGCGCTACGACGACGAGACACGTCTGCTGGAACATGTGAAGATTTACTCCGCGGTGCTGACGGACTGGCAGCGCGACGGTCTCGATGCTCAGCATGCCGAGGACCTGGCGTACTTCCTGTGCGATCTGGTGCTGTACGATGCGCTCAGGTTGCTGGGTTCGGACTGTGGCAAGGTGTTTGCTGCTGTTGCTGCGGCGCTTGCCGACTCTGCTGTGGGCAGCGATGCTGCGCTCGCACAATGTGCTCCTTCTGTTTCCGCCATGGTGCGTGTGGCGCTTACCAGCAAGGCCCCCGATACCCGTGCGTGCAAAAAGCTCATGTTCGATTACGATGTCTTGAGGTTTGGGCGCTTGGGCGCATGCAAGCGTATGGCCGCGAATGCCCTGGGAAAGCGAGAAGTGTAGATGAGTATCAAGCGTTTGACACTTTGCCGCAGCCAGGGTCGTCTGTTCGTCCTGCTTCGCTTTGCCGGCAAGGATGTCGCGGATATTATTGAG
>CAKUGX010000100.1 GCA_934654765.1 uncultured Collinsella sp.
CGGCGGGTTGGCAGGGCGCGGTTCGACGGACCTGCGGCGAAAACCGTCCCGCCCACAACAAAAACCGTCCCAACATTCGACGTTTTTCGGCAAAATCGCGATTTTCATCGAATGTTGGGACGGTTTGGAAGCCCGACCACCGCAAAGGCACCTGTTCCCATTGTGGTGGTTCCGAACAATGGCTATACCGAGGCCTTGGCCTTGCGGCGTTTTCGGATCGCGTGGATCACGATGTCCAGCAGCAACAGCAGGATGGCCACGACCACGATAAGCACGGCAAACTCGCGCTTGCCCCAGTGGCGGCCGGCCAGCGACTTTTGCTTGTCGACGTCCTTCTTGCTGTACTTGGTGCGCACGCAATGCACCAGCAGACGATGGTCGTTCACGCCGTAAGGCGTGCAGGTGACGAGCGTCACCTTGTCGGCACCGGGCTCGATAGTCAGCGACTCCATCTCCTCGGGTAGCACGACCTCGGAGTCCACCATCTTGTAGGCGAGCGTCTTGTTCATGGTGTGTAGCAGCACCAGGTCGCCGGGCTCCAGCGAGTGGATGTCGTCGAACATGCTCAGGTTGCGCATGCCCGAGTGCGCGGTGAGCACGCAATGCGTCGAGCTGCCACCCACCGGCAGGCTCGTGCCCTCCAGGTGGCCAACGCCCGCCATAAGGACTTCCTCGCTTGTGCCGTGGTAGATGGGCATGCTGACGTCGATGGAGGGGATCTCGACCCAGCTCATCATGGGGTCGCGGTCAAAGATGAGCTGCTGAGCGTAGGGTTCGATCTGCTCGGCGGGAAGCTCGGTGGCCTCGCCCGCCAGCTGCTCGTTAAAGGAGCGAGCCTGCAGCAGGATGTGCTCGCGCTCCTCTTCCGAAAGCGCGTCCACGGTGCTGGACACGGTGCTGATCTGGTTGAACACGCCCGAGGCCTCGAGCCGGTCCAAGATCCACGGCCACGTCATAAGGCCCACGCCAATAAGGATGATGACGATAGTGATGAGCCGGTCGGCCCAACGCGGCAGCCGCTTGCGACGACGCTTACCACCCTTGGGCTTGGGTTGTGGGCTTGAGCCGCCGCTGGCCGCAGCGTTATCGCTCTTCATGTGTTTGGCGCCCTGCACCATCGCCGATCACTCCTTTACAGCTCATGTTGTCTAAACAAATAATAGCCGATTGGCGAGCCCCGAGCGCCACCACTCGGACAATGGAGTCGGCTGCGCTACCCGCGCAGCGTAACCCTCGCTCAACCAATCAGGCCATATGTTGCTTTCATCGTCTCGAGTAGCTGTGTCGTCGTTACGCCCGCAACCCCGATCTGCTTCAGATTGATGTCATTTGCCTCACAGTCTTTAACAAACGCAAGCATATCGTCCTTGAGCTCATCGACTAGGTTGACGCCCGCCGACTCGCCAAGCAGCTGAGCAAGCCTCGGCGCATCGCGTTTATGCTTTTTGACCTTCCTCGAGTCAACGTTCTCCCCAGCTTCCCTTCTAGCTTTTAGGTCGAGATACGCCTTCGCTTTGAACGGGACGATGAATTCCGTATCCAGGACCGAAACACCGTCTACGGTCCGAATTCCCTGAAGAAACAAGTTGTAGTAGGCATCGTCCAACAAAATAGCCGAAAGACTACTTATGTTTTCATCAACATGAATTGGCGTCACATCAACTCCCTCACGACCCTTTAGAAAGTCGGGGCACTTCGCGAAGAGCTCGATCATATGGGGATAACCCGGCCTCTTTGGTTCCGTAAACCGATAAAAACACGAGGCTTCGCTTTCACCCCAGCCGCAGCGGTAGCCGCCATCACGCACCAAGGTCCATATGGCTTCGGCCGTCTGAGGCAACCGGTCATCGGCGACAATGACCACATCAAAATCGTGGGTCGCCCTAAACGAAAGTCCCGCCTCCGCGAGCAAAATGTCGCATGCTGTGCCGCCGATAAGGGCATACGACCCTTCAGCTTCCTGCATATGCTGCCGAAATACCTGGAGACCTTCTACAGCGCTTCCTGCCATGGATATTCCTTTCCAAACATGTGATCGAGTTCGAGCTGGATTCGCTCATCGTCGATTGCCGCCAAAGATAGCGCAAGTGAAATGTCGTCGATACGGGAGGAGTCGGCAAACACGGGCGCATAGCGCCACACTTGGATCATCGCCGTTTCGTTATCCGGCAGTTCCCCGTCTGCGACTTCAAGGTCACGCAGCTCACGCCATGCACTTCTTAAGACAGCCTTTTGCTCCACGCCCGGCGCAGCGAGCATCGAACGCGCAGCGAGCGCCGTCTCCCCAGCGTCAGCGAGGCAGTCGATCTGCGGCGCCCTCCTTGCAAAAATGACCTTCGAGACAGGCGAGGAGAACTCTGCCATGTGCTCACTGAGCAGAAGATCCACGGCCACGGGTAACACAATGACACGCCGTTCGCGCCGCTCGCGCCTTGCGAGCCCCCTGTCTACAAGCTCGGTTATGGCCTCGCTCGCACGGCTTGCCGAAATCCCGAGCGCACGACAAAGGTCATCGGGATGATATGACTCCTGACCTGCTCCCCAGATTGCGGCAGCCTGCGCGTTGGGTGACATCTTGGTCGCGCGATTATGAAACAGGGCACCGCCTCTCTCCGTATAGGCAGCGCCCATAAATGAAAGAAAAGCCTGTCTACCGGGGCAAACAAAGGGAATTCCTTGCGCGACCAATGCCTTGCGCTGGCGCGCATCGGCATCAGGGAACGAAATGACAACAGGAGCCTCCGAACGCAAGGTTAGCTGGCTATAGACCCTTTTGGCCTCGGGAAGCCCGACGCCAGTAGGCAAACTTGCAAGCAAAAAAGAAAAACCATTTGCGTCAACGGCGCGGACCTCAATCGACCGCAGATGCAGCGGCAAGTGTGCGGATCCAGGCCAAGTTTTAGCCTTGGCGGAGAGGCCCAGTGCTTCTTGTAAGTAGGTAAGCGCTTCGTTCATTTCCATCTTTTTCGCTTAGTTCCAGTTGATATTGGAATTATACATAATTTTCGGAAATGATGTGATTTCTATCAGGTATGGGCCCGTATTTGAGTTTTTAAAATGTCCCGAATCGGCGGGGCGATTCGGGATACAATAGCTACAGGAAACGACGCACCCCGCGTAAATGAACGAGAGCGCGGGCGACCAGTTTCCGACGTTGTTAAATGCCCGGGCTCCTAACCCCGGGCATTCTTATTTGCGCTTGTTGCGGCGCAAATGCCTTCTACCGTCCGCACCGCGCGTGCGCCTACGGACCTTAAACCGAACCTCATACGAGTCTAGAAACGCGATGACGAACGTGCCCACCGCCGCGAGGGCGGCGAGCGCGTTAAGGAATTTCAGCATTTGGGGACCTCCGATCGAGTCGTCGGCCGCCCGCGCACGGGATGCGTCGCAAGGCCATTTTACTGCGAGCGCACGCTCTTACAGCTGGTAAACGCAATAATTGCAAACATCTGTTCGATAATCATACACTCGATCCTTTGGACAATGGAGCCTAGCTGCATTTTTCGGCGTATTTGCGTTTCCAAAATGTCCCGAATCGGCGGAGCGATTCGGGATAGAATCGATACAGGAAACGACGCATCCCGCGTAAATGAACGTGAGCGCGGGCGGCCTAGTTTTCTGGTTTTGTTAAATGCCCGGGATCCGACCCCCGGGCATTCTTATTTGCGCTTGTTGCGGCGCAAATGCCTTCTACCGTCCGCACCGCGCGTGCGCCTACGGACCTTAAACCGAACTTCATACGAGTCAAGAAACGCGATGACGGATGAGTCCGCACCGGACGGTGGAGGCTGCCTGTATTGTCCAAAAAGAACGGGGCAAACTCCAGCGTGGAGTCTGCCCCGAAAATAGAATGGCAAAGCTAGAACGTCGATGGACGAGAAAAGTGTCCGCAAGTCTCATGGCCATCGCATCCCACCTGCCAAAGGGATGGGTGAGCGAGCGTTACTCCTGCTCGGACTCCTCAGCCTGCTTACGGCTGCGGATGAGGTGCGCCACGCCGATGCACAGCACCGCGCCACCAGCGATCCAAGTGAAGGTCACGCCGTTAAGACCGGTGAGCGGGAGGCCGGAGCCCTTCTTGTTCTGGATGGTGACGGGAATCTTGGTCGAATCAACTTTATTATCGAGGTCAGTGGTAACCATATCAGAGGTGTCAGTTACCTTGAGATTCGTCAGTTTACCGGTTGTCGGATCGTACGTAGGCGTCACCGTAATTTCGAAGTCTGCGATGGTGTTGTAGCCCGCAGGCGTCTTGCTCTCGGAAATCAGATACGTACCTGCAACAAGTCCAGGAATAGAGACCGTGTTATTCGTTCCTGTGGTTTCGAACGTATAAGCTTGGTTCTCGTCATCGGTGAAGCTGCCATCTTGCTTCAGCCATTTACTAACTGTTTTAGTGGTACCCTCCTTGACCATCTTGACTTTAAAGCCGGCAACGAGGTTCGCACTCGAATCATTCGGATCGGTCTTGGTGACATTGAAGCCGAAGACGTAGTCGGTGACTTCCTTTGATTCGGAAGTGCCGGTGCCGGTAGACATGGGGTTGTTGGAATAGACAAGCTTGACCGTATTGGTATTGCCGGTAGCCGTGTACTCAGCTTTATCGGTCAGTTTTGCTTTATAGGTCACAACGACCTTGGAGTCACCCTTAAGCGTCACACCTGCAGCTTTTGCAGCAGCCTTGAGGTCAGTGAAGCAAATCGACAGGTCATGACCACCAGTAGGGTCTCCAGAAGCGTCCACAGTCTCCGCAAGGTCTACTTTTGTAGGCTGGATAACAGTGCCGTTAATTGTCACCTTAACGGAGCCCTTGTCAGCCTCCAAACCAACAGAAAGATGGTCATGGAACTCATATGTGTATGTGGTAAAGGTATCGATATTATCGGCGACAGAGCCAGTCAACCTATATTCGATTTCCTCACCGATCTGGGAGTCGCTCACGTTTCCCCAGGTGTCGCCCTCTTTAACCTCCTTGTCGACCGTAGGAATGCTGGTCTTCTCGTTAATATTGATCGCTTCATCTCCAACGACAGTGAAAATGGGGGCAGTGGCAGCTTCGACGCCTTCGACGGTAGCAGCGTCAGTCACAAAGAGCCAGTAGCCGTGTGAAAGGTTGTTAGCAGCGCCCTTCGAAGTAGTTGCGTAATCACTTGAATCATCCAGACCAGTCACCGCGGCCACAGCTGTCGCAATCTTATATGCAGCAGAGCCAGACTCCACGCTAGTCGTTTCATAGGTGCCCGTCACGTTCGTCTTAATCCAGTCAGCAGCATCCTGAGCGGTTGTAATACTGGCGTTAGAATCTATTTTTTCAATCTCTTCCGTAACAGCAGTTTCAACCTTGTCGTTCGCCCATGTGATATTGCTCACAAGCGTCTGGCCATTCTCGTCCTTTACCACATTGGCATCGAAGATCTTATAGCCCTTGAAATTAGTCTCGTTCCCATTCGCGTTCGTAATGGTCACCGAGCCATTCGCCTCGCCCTCAGCAAACGCCATGGTCACCGGGGCCATGACGCCACCGAAGCTCAACGCCGCGGTGAGGCCTGCTGTCACTGCCAGGCGGGCGATGTTCTTGCTCATACTCATCTTCTTTTCCTCTGCTTTCTGCTTGAAGTCCATTTGATCTAAAACCATCTGTCTGTGTCTAAGCATTTGCTTGGTTATGTCTCGCCCCGCTCTCTGTGGGGCCATTGGCTACTCTGCATGGTTGCCGCCTCCCCGCTTGATCAGGAGCGCGACCACGAGGAGTGCGGCTCCGGCGACCGCTGCGGCGGCCGCGGCGTACATTGCCATATCGCCTGTCGAGGGCATAAAGCCTCCGGTGATAATGCTAGGGGGCGTGCCGGTGGGCGTGTTGATGAGCGACGCCTCCAGGCTGCCCGTCGACCCGTCCGCGCTGTCGGCGCGCAGGGGCGACTCGGCGGTGATGGTGAGCTTGGGCTTGGCGGCGGCCACCTGGTCGACGTCCAGACCCTCGGCCTTAACCGTCACGGAACGCGTGCCCTCAAAGGCGGTGTAGCCCTTGGGCGCCTTGAGCTCGCGGACCTCCAGCTTGCCCGAATCCACGCCCGAGACGGTCACGCGGCCGTCCTCGCCCGTGATGACGGTAGCCTTGCCCTCCGCATCCCACGTGCCATCGGCCGCCAGCGTGCGACCGCGGTCGTCGGTGATGCTCAGGACCGCCCCGGGCAGCGGCTTGTCACCGTCGCTGCCGCGCTTGGTGAGTGCGAGATCCCAGGTGTAGGCCGTCGCGTCATCGCTCGGCGTGCGGGTGAAGCCGGCGTCGCCGGACTGGTCGGCAAAGGGAGAGCGCGGGTAGCGCAGGTAGACCTCGTTGGGGTTGCCCTTGGCGATGCCGTGGTTGCAGCCGCTGGCGAGCGGCGCGTTGTAGACAGCGACCACGCGGGCGCCCGCGGCGAAGGCGTCGGCGCCGCCGAGCGCGGCGATCAGATCTCCGGTGCGCACGGTGAAGGTTCCATCCGCGGCCACCTTGATGGAGCACTGGGCCGTGATGTCAGTCCAGCCCTGCGCGGGCTCGGTGCCGGCGCGTCCGTCCTTGCCGGTCTTGACCGCATCGAAGCCGCCGTCCGCGCCCGCCGCCACGTACACGCGCATGCTCGCGGCGACCTTGGAGGGGTCGAGCCCCGCGCTCATGGTGTCGACGAACTGCACCGTGTAGGCGTCGTAGGCGGTGAGGCCCGCCGGGACCGTGGCAGAGAGGCGCCAGTACAGGTCGTCGGCGACCGTGGCGTCGGCGGCCTTGCCCCAGGCAGCCGTGCTGTCCTCCAGCACGTGCTTGGCGA
>CAKUGX010000101.1 GCA_934654765.1 uncultured Collinsella sp.
GCTGGAACGTGCCCCTTTTAAGTTGCGGTGGAATAGTTCTTGTTTTGGCTGTTTAGCTGGCCATTTAGGAACTATTTCACCGTAACTGATGGGTGGGATGTGTGAGGCTAGCGCTCGTAGATGAGGTTACCGGCTAGGTAGGTAGCTTGGACTTTGGTGGTTTGGAGCTCTTGGGGGTCGATGGTGAGTGGGTTTTGGTCCAGGACTACCAGGTCGGCGTATTTGCCGGGTTCCAGGCTGCCGAGGTTTTGCTCGTCGCCCGCTGCATAGGCGCTGCCCAGGGTGTAGTTACGCAGAGCCGTTGCCGCATCGATACGCTCGCTCGGCAACCAGCCGCCCTCGGGCCAGTGGCTTTTGGGGTCTTGGCGCGTGATAGCCGCGTAGAGCACGTTCATGCTGGTAACGGGCGTGATAGGGCTGTCGGTACCGAAGGCTTGGCGAATGCCGCGCTGCTTATAGGTTGCGAACGGCCACATGATGCGGCTACGCTCCAGGCCCAGATCGCGCTCCGGTCCACCCGGGTCGAGTGTAATGTGGCAGGGCTGGCTCGAAGCAACCACGTTGAGCCTGCGCAGGCGGTCGATGTCCTCGGGCAGAAGGTTCTCCAGGTGCTCGAGCGTGTTATGGCCGTGCTGGGGCAGGCCATACAGGTCGGCCGCTTCCTCGAAGATATCCAGCGCGGCATGAATCGCACCGTCACCAATGACGTGGATGCGTACGGTGTGACCGCGCTCCGCAGCCGCCAGAACCAGCTTGCGCATGCGCTCGGCAGGAACCGTCAGACGGCCCTGGTCGCCCGGGAAGCGTGGATTGGTATAGGGCTCGGTGAGATATGCCGTGTGCTCGCTCGAGACGCCGTCGAAGAACTGCTTAAAACCCGGCGCCGAGAGCAGCGCGTTGTTCGCGTAGCGGATCTGCAGTTCTTCTAAGCGCGACTGGTCATCCAGCAGTGTGGGGAACAGATGGGCACGAATGCCCAGCTTGCCGGCTGTTTGCAGCTTGTCATAGACGTCGTCGCGGATAAAATCGCAGCCCGGCATGGGCATAAGCGACATGTCGCAGATCGAGGTGATGCCCTGCTCGGCCATACGCCTCATTTGATCGGCGTAAGCGCTTGCAATGCGATCCTCCCCCAGCCACTCAAGGCAGCGCGGCAGCAGCTGCATGGCAGCCGCCTCGTGAGCAATGCCCGTGAGCTCGCCGTTTGCGTCCTTGTCGTAGCTGCCGCCCGCCGGCGGCTCACTGTCGCGCGTGACGCCGAGCGCCTCGAGTGCACGGCTGTTGAGCCAAAGCGTGTGCCCGTCGCCCGAATACATAACGCAGGGACGATCGGGGAATGCCGCATCGAGCGACGCCTTGCTAGGATGCTCGGGCGGGTCCCAACGGTAATCGCGCCAGCCCTGCGTCACAACCCAAGCGTCGTCGGGCAAGTCCTGGGAAAACTCGAGCGCATGTTGCACCAGTGCCGCCTCAGACGTGCCCATATCCATGAGCATGTACGGCGAGGAACCGACCGAGGTATGGAAGAAGTGCAGATGAGCGTCATGAAAGCCGGGGCAGACAAACTGCTCGCCGTAGTCGATAACCGGCGTGGCGGCAGGAGCGACGGCAATCACGTCATCGGGCTTGCCGACTGCGACGATACGGTCGCCCGCGATGGCAATCGCCAGCTCACGGGCGGTATCGACGCCGTCTTGCGCGGTAAAGACGTTCTTGGAGCGGATAATCCGATCGATATGTTGCATGGGCATCCCCATCTCTGGCAGGAAATTCAACACCCCCGAGTGTACTCCCCCGCTCCAGCTACAAAACGCCAAGCGGCAAACGGCACCTTTGCCAGGCCAAGTGGCAGGTGGCATACTGGAATGAGCTTGTACGATTTTGCAAAACCAGCAAGGAGCAAATCGACCATGACGAAGACCAAGGCACAGCAGATTATGGCGGCAACCGAGGTTCGCGCGGCAGACGACGTCACCGCGGCCATCCAAGATATCGCCGCCGAGTTTGAACCCTACATTATCAAGCAGCGCCGACACTTCCATAAGCACCCGGAGCTGAGCCTCGCCGAGGAGCGCACGACTTCTGACATCGCCAACCAGCTCGATGCCATGAATATCCCCTACGAGCGTCCCCTTAAGACGGGCCTTGTGGCGACCCTTCGCGGCACCGCGCCCGACGCCTATCGCGAGGACGGCACGCCGCGCCGCCGCATCCTGCTGCGCGCCGACATCGACGCCCTGCCCGTCACCGAGCAGACCGGCGAGGATTTCGCCAGCGTCAACGAGGGCTGCATGCACGCCTGCGGCCACGACTGCCACATCGCCATGATGCTCGGCACGCTGCAAATCCTGCGCCATATGACCGACGACATCCACGGCGAAGTCCGCATCGTCTTCCAGCCCAGCGAGGAAAACGGCCAGGGCGCCAAGCTCATGATCGGCACGGGCGTGCTCGACGGCGTCGATGGCGCCTACGCCGCGCACATCTGGAGTGAGGTCGACGCCGGCACCGTGAGCTGCGAGCCCGGACCGCGCATGGCCAATACCGACTGGTTCCGCATCGACGTCCGCGGCACCTCGTGCCACGGCGCCATGCCCCAGCGCGGTCACGACGCCGTTATGGTTGCCGCCGAGATCGTCAACGCTCTGCAGACCATCGTTTCGCGCGAGATCAGTCCCTACGAGCCGGCCGTCATTACCGTCGGCGAGCTGCACGGCGGAACCGCGCGCAACGTTATCGCCGGCACGGCCTACCTCGCCGGCACGGTGCGCACCTACGGCGATTCGACCCACGAGGAAATGCCGGAGCTTATGCGTCGCATCGTGGAGCATACCGCGGCCGCCTTGGGCGCCGAGGCAGAGCTCACCGACTACACCATCGCCAATTATAAGGTCGAAAACGATGCCGCCTCGAGCGAGCGCTGCCGCCAGGCCGTAATCAAGTGCTTGGGCCCCACCGGTCAAGGCCATTACCGTGGCACGCTTTCGGGCGAGGATTTTTCGGAGTACCTGCGCCGCGTACCGGGCGTGCTCGCCTTTGTTGGCACGCGCAACCCCCAGATTGGCGCCACGTACGCCCAACATTCTTGCTTCTACAAGATTGACGAGTCGGTACTGGCCAAGGGCTCCATGGTGGCCGCCCAGTATGCCATCGACTTTTTGGCCGAGCCCACACAAGAAGAGCTCGACGGCCCCACGATTGCCGCGGTCGCCGAGACCAATCCCGACCTGGCAGCCAAACTGCGCTCTGCCAAGGCGACGACCGCCGAGGCTCGCGACGCCATCCATGATGCCCGAACGGCTCGCCATGCCGCGATCAAGGGCATCCACGACGCACGCGCTGCTGCACGCCGCGAGGAGAAACACGACGAGTAGTCGTCACACCCATCCATAACAGCCTGGCTAAAGCAGAGCGGGGGCGGACGTATCGAAACGTCCGCCCCCGCTCATTCTTCAAGCGCTATTTCTACCATTTCTACCCCGTCCCCAAATGGCAGACGGCATGGCTACTCGTCCTGAGGCTCCTCGTCGAAGCTTGGCTCGGACGCCGACTCAGGTACAGGTGCCGGCTCAGGATCAGGCTCGGGCGCAGGCGCAGGCTCGGGCTCAGATGCCGTCTCAGACTCGGGCGCCGGTTCAGGCTCGGGCGCCGGCTCAGACTCGGTCGCGGGAGCGGGCGCAGGCGCCGGCGAAGCATCCGGAGCGCTGTAACCCGAAGCAGCGGACTTCTTCTCGAAGGGCAATACAAAAGTCAGAACGTCGTCCTTATCCTCATCGGTCCATTCGCTTGCATAGCGTGCAACCCAATAGCCAACGGCACGGTGCTTGAGCATCTTGCCAAAGACCGTGAGAAATACCGTGACAAACGCCGTCAGCACCAAGAACAATACGAGCGTAATGCCACCGCCGGTAACAAGCGCCTCAATAGCCGTAGGACGGTAGTAGTAGCTATACATACCGACAGAGGCAATGGTGCCAAAGACGAGCGTCAGGATCCATGTGACAACGTTAGCGACCAGACCCGTCAAAAACTCGGGGAGGAACGAAGCGCAGAACAGCTTGGTCTTATTGTTCTTAAAGGCCGCCCAGACCTTATCAAGCGAAAACGCGCTCTCGACGCGACCGGTCACCGCAAAGTGCATCACGGCGATATCGGCAAACATCTTAAAGAAGACCCCCAAGACCGCCGTGGCAATCATAGCCAGGACAAGCAGGCCAAGCGAGCCAAACAGCGCAGCCTCGAGCGCATAAGAGCCGTAATACGAATACGAGCCCGCGGCGCCAATTACCACGCTCTCCACCAGCGAAAGCACTACACCGATAACGGGAATGGCAGCGATAACCTCGAGCACGACCGAAATAACGCTCGAAAAGACTCCGAGACCAAACGACGTGGAGCGCATGAGTGGACGGTCCATGCCGTCATCAACCTTGAGCGAAAGATCACGGCCCCACTCGATACCAAAGCCGGAACCGCACACGCTCGCAATGCAAGCTGCCAAAAAGCCGATGGCAGCCGCAATGCCGCCGATAACGGGAATAAACAACACAAGCACCGACACAACGCAAATCAGCGCCGGCAAAAACGCGATTTGGCATACACGCTGAAGCACACCCGGAGTCTTGGTCATATCTTGGAACGCCTGAGCCACACAGCCCTTTGGCGCATTCGCCACGGGCGGTTGCGGAACAAACTGCTGGGGCTGAGGCTGTCCCTGGAGAGCGGGTCCAGCGGCACCGGCATTAGGAGCACCACACGCGCCGCAGAACTTGTCGTTATCGCCCATGGGGGCGCCACACTGCGAGCAGAACATAGAATCATCCCTTCGTATCTTGAGCGAATCACTTGGATCGCAAACGATGTCTTTAACATCATTATTGCCCAATGTGGGGTCAAATACTCAAAGATGACCGATTTGCAAGGTACACGGCGCCAGCAGGCGGTTCGTTGAATACGTCTGCGTTAGTTCGTTCCGCGGAAACCCTTGCCGACGATCTCGGAGCTGTCGACAATCGTGATAAAGGCACCCGGATCGATCTCGCGCGCGTAGCGACGCAGTTGCACGGCCTCGCGACGACTCAGCACGCTCATGATCACCGTCACGCACTTGCCCGAGAAGGCGCCGTAGCCGCGACTGATGGTCGCCGTACGGTTGAGATGCTTGACGATAAACTCCTCGACCTTAAGGGGCTCGGAACAAATGACCGTGCAGACCTTACGAAGGTGAATGCTCTCAATGGCTTTGTCGACCACAAGCGTCTTGGCAAACAGGCCGAGCACGCAGTACAGACCGACGCGCGGGCCATACAAAAAGGCCGCGATGGTCACGATGCCGATATCGACCAGCAGCAGGGCGCGGCCAATCTCGAGCGTCGTGCGACGTTTGAGGATCATGGCGAGGATGTCGGTGCCGCCCGTCGAGGCGCCGATGTCAAAGACGATGGCGCTGCCCAGCGCCGGCAAGATAACGGCAAAGCACAGGTCAAGCCACATATCGCCCGTCATCGAGACATCGGTCGGGATAAAGAGCTCAAACAGCGAGACGTAGGCCGAAAGCGCAAACGAAGCGAAGACGCTCCACAGAATCGCCTTGCGCTCCAAAAAGATAAAGCCCAAGACGACGAGAACCGCGTTGATAATCCACATAAAGACGCCGACGGGAAGGGTCGGGAACAGCGTGGACAGAATGACCGACACGCCCGAGGTGCCGCCAAAAGCAAAGTGATTAGGGGTTTTAAACGCGACGATGGCAAAGGCCGTGAGGATCAGGCCCAAATTGAGCTCGGCAAAAAAGCGCGGAAAGCCCGGCTCCTGACTGCGCTTGCGACCAGCGCGCTCGCCCCGCTCGATAACATCGCGATCGACCACGCGCTCCATCGGCACCACGGGAGGACGATGCACCTCCTCGGCAGCACGCGACGCCGCCTCTGCCGCAGCGGCCTCAATTGCCCATGCCTTGCTTTCTGTTTCGTGCTCGTCGGCCATTACGGCAACCCCTCGTTAACAATTTGGAAACAATGCGCTCATTAGGGTAACGCGGAACGTGGGGATTGCAACCCTTAGTTAGACGAGCGGTATGGCTACATCGGGAGCGTACAGAAACGGCCGGCCACGCTTTTGCTTGCGCGGTCGGCCGTTTGGCGTTTTCGCAGATAAAATCTGCCAAAACAAACCTGTCCCTTTTTGGAAGGTTATTCGTGCTGGCTGGTGCGGTGCTCGTACTCCTCGGGGGTAATGACGTCCTCGATGCGTAGGTTGACGCCCGCCACCTCAAGGCCGGTCATCGCGGCAAGGCGCTCGGTGACACGTGCCTTGACATCGTCGAAGATCGCGGGCGCATAGGCGCCGTACTCGATGATGACGGAGATGTTGACGACCACGCGATTGTCATCGGTGACCTCGACCGTCACGCCCTTGGTCAGATTCTCGGCACCAAACTGCTCCTGCACAAAGTGCATAAGGTTGCCCTTCATGCCCAGAACGTGCGGGACCTCGCGAGTGGCCATGGCAACGATCTTCTCGATCACGCCGTTGGAATAGGTCAGCGAGTCCTCGGACTCATCCGCTTCCTCGTCGTCCTCGTCCGCATCGTCGGCGGGTTCGGCCTCGACGAGCGCCTCGTCCTCGAGCGTTACGTCCTCGGCCTCGGCGGCGACGGTCTCGCCGGCCTCGAGCTCGGCATCGGCTACATCGACCTTCGTATTAAAAGCCATGGTTCCTCCTTA
>CAKUGX010000102.1 GCA_934654765.1 uncultured Collinsella sp.
GCGAAGTGCTGCGCCGACCCCACGCAGCCGAAGACATCGCCCTCGCCACGATGGAGCTCGTAGGCAAACCCCAAAAGCGCAAACGAGCCTTCTGCCGCTTCTACTGGGGCGGCAAACCCGCGCATATCCGCTAGTCGAATGTCCGCCGCTCTGCCGGAGCCGCCCTTATATCATTCCATGCTCAAACATTCTCGCTTCGCTGCGAAACTGCGCGTGGAACGATATAAGGGCGGCTCCGGCAGAGCGGCTGCGTTTACTTACTAGCAGCTACTTCGGTATCCCCTCCATTAGAACCTGCAAAGGTAAAACAGGAAAATATAAATAAAGTAAGCCGATTCGACAAAGGGACAGCCCCTTTGTCGAATCGGCTTACTAGAAAAGTAAATATTGTTTCAAGCGAGTAGCCGCCCGCCCGGAGCTTACCTATATCGTTCCACGCACAGTTTCGCAGCGAGCGAAGCGACGCGAGAATGTTTGAACATGGAATGATATAGGTAAGCTCCGGGCGGGAGGGATACGAGCGCCCTAGGAGACGCCGCTGGAGCCGAAGCCTCCTTTACCTCGGTCAGTTTCGTCTAGTTCTTCTACTTCTACGAGATTGACCGTAGGGACTTCTTGGATGACAAGTTGAGCTATGCGGTCGCCTTTGTTGATTTGGATGTCGTTGGTGGGATCCAGGTTGATGAGGATAACCTTGAGTTCTCCTCGGTAGTGGGCGTCGATGAGGCCCGGCGTGTTGACTATAGACAGGCCCTGCTTGATGGCCAAGCCGCTGCGGGGCTGGACGAAGCCGGCGTAGCCATCGGGCAGGGCGATGGCCAGCCCAGTAGAGACCAGACGGCGTTCGAAGGGCTTCAGGACGCAGTCCTCGTTGGAGCGCAAATCCAAGCCAGCATCGGTGGGATGGGCGTATTTGGGAAGCTCAACGGTGGGGTCGAGGCGCTTTATGTTGACGGTAATGTTGGACATGGAATCACCTTAGCTTGTCGAGCTCTTGCAGAAACTCATCGACGTCTTTGAAATCGCGGTAGACCGAGGCAAAGCGGATGTAGGCCACCTTGTCGATCTTGGCCAAGCGCTTGAGCACCATGTCACCCAACTCATGGGACGTGACGGCCGTCAGCGTGCGAGAGCGCAACTCGACCTCGATGTCGTCGATAATCTCATTGAGCTTCTTAGTGTCGATATCGCGCTTGATGGTGGCGCGCATCAAGCCGACGAGCAGCTTATTGCGATCGAACCGCTGCTTGGTTCCGTCTGACTTAATGACCTCGATAGGGTCCTCGCATCGCTCGAACGTTGTAAAGCGATAGTTACACGAGCAACATTCGCGACGGCGCTTAATGGTGTTATTTGACTCCTGCATACGGGAATCAACGACGCGGGTATGTGCCTTGCCGCATTTGGGACAGCGCATGGTACCTCCTCTTAAACGATAACAAGGGTACCATGCGCAGCGCGATAATGATTACGAACGAGCAGGAACCTTAAGATGCGCACCGGCGGCGAGCGAACCATGCTCCAGATGATTGACGTTACGGATCATGTCGGAAGTCTCTTGCGTGGAAAGGCCTTCGATTGGATATTCCTCGGCAAGCGACCAAAGAGAATCGCCAGTCTGAACGCGAATGGTCTCGTAAGTAATGTTGGAAACGGACTCGGCATACGCGGCGTGACGAGCGCTAAAGACCGAAGTAGCGAGGACAAAGAAGAGCGTAAGCGCAACGGCGACGGCGACAATCGTCGGAACCTTCAGGGCAACGCGGGCCGGCGCGACTACAGCCTGCTGATTGCGAGCAGGCTTTACGGTCAAAGGCTGAAAGCCGGAGCGGCCACCCTGAACAACCGTAAAAGTGGGTTCTGCAGGCGTCTCGAGCTTAAGGGCGAGGTTTCCCTGGACCATATTCGTTGCGTTCATCATGTTCTCCTCTCGCGTGTTTTGCTGAGAACAGTTTTATCAAGCCGCGCGGACAAAAATGTCTAGCGCGAGAACGAATGTTCGGTTATTATTATCTTCGAACAGTTGTTCCTGTCAAGCAAAATTCGAACATTTGTTTGACATGGGTAGAGAGGATGCCCTGATGGCTCGCAAAATTACCAAGCGTCAGCAGCAAATTTACGACTTCATCAAGGAATATCAGCAGGAGAAGGGTTATCCGCCCAGCGTGCGCGAGATGGCTTCTGCCGTGGGCCTTTCCTCCCCCAGCACCGTGCACGCCCATCTCTCTGCCCTAGAGGCGCGCGGGCTACTCAAGCGCGATGCCACCAAACCGCGCGCCCTGGAACTCTTTAACGAGGACGGTTCCTCTGTCTCGATTTCTAAATCTGATGAGCCCACCGCGCCTCGCGGAACGGTCTCGCTACCGCTCGTTGGTCGCGTCGCGGCTGGGATTCCCATTCTGGCCGAGCAGAATATCGAAGACACGTTTACTATCCCGACCGAAATCGCCACTGATCAGGGTTCCTTTATCCTTGAGGTGCATGGGAGCTCAATGATCAATGTCGGCATCTTCAATGGCGATTACATCATCGTCCGTGAACAAAAGAGTGCCATGAACGGCGAAATTGTCGTTGCCATGATTGATGGTTCAGCGACCGTCAAGACGTTCTACAAGGAGCAGGGGCGCGTGCGCTTGCAGCCCGAGAACGACACTATGGAGCCTATCTATGCGACGAACCCCGTTATTTTGGGTAAAGTTGTCGGTTTAATGCGCCGGTTCTCGTAATGCAAAAACACATCACCATCTTTGATACCGTCCGCGGGTTTACGATGATTTCTATGGCAGGTTTTCACGCTTGCTACGATCTCGCCTACCTGTACGGCTGGGATATGCCCTGGTTTACCCAGTCAGTCTTTCAAGACATCTGGCGCGCCAGCATCAGCTGGGTATTTTTGTTTATCGCGGGTTGGATGTGTACCCTTTCGCGCAACAATATCAAACGTGCCGCCAAATACGCCTTAGCAGCACTCGTCGTCTGGTTGGCAACAACACTTGTCTCAGTCGACGATTCGGTTAATTTTGGCATCATCTACTGCATGGCCGCATGTACCGGCATCGTGGCGTTGACCGATCCTGTCCTTAAGAAGATATCGGCGAGATGGGGCATGCCCCTATGCCTTGTGTTGTTCGCCCTCACCTGGAGCATCCCCAAAACGACCTACCCTGTCCCCTACCTGGCGTGGCTGGGATTTCCGAGCCCTGGGTTTGTCTCGGGTGATTACTACCCCATCATCCCGTTTATCTTTATGTATCTTGCAGGATACTTCGCCGCACACATAGCGCAGGGAATCGATAAGACCATCCCTAGCTGGGCCTACGCCAACCCCCTGCCGGCGCTCGCCAGCCTTGGACGTCACGCACTCCCCTTTTATCTGCTGCATCAGCCCATCATTCTGGGCATTTTGGAGCTCGTCTACTCGGTGCGATAACGCTCGAGCCGCGGTGCAATACGGGCCGGCAACTTCACCACAATGCGAACGCCGTCCTCGAGATATTCCTCATGCAGAAGGGTTCCCTGCTCATGCACCAGCGTGATGAGAGCGCCCTCGCGATACGGAATATCAGCGGAGAGCAACACATCGGTGGCAGCTGCCTCACGAGCAATGCGATCGACGAGATCGTCGAGCCCATCGCCCGTTTGGGCCGAGAACAGAACGGCTTCGGGATAGCGACGACGGAAACTCAATCGATCAACGCTATCGAGAAGATCGATTTTATTGAATACGGTCAGCGTTAAACGCTCTCCGGCGCCGATCTCATCAAGCACGCGGTCGACAGCCTCCAGCTGCCGCTCATAGTCCTCGTCAGACGCATCTACGACTTTGAGAATTAGATCGGCACCCAACACCTCGGACAGCGTCGATTTAAAGGCATCGACCAGACCATGCGGCAGCTTTTGAATAAAGCCGACGGTATCGGTAATCGTCATGCCGCGACCGCCGGGCAGGCGATACGAACGCGTCGTAGGGTCGAGCGTAGCAAACAGCTTGTCCTGCGAAAGTACCGTAGAGCCGGTCAGACGATTGAGCAACGTCGATTTACCGGCATTGGTATAACCGGCTAACGCGACGCGAAACGCCGGTGACTCAATGCGGCTCTTGGATTGAACATCGCGACGCTGTTCAACCTGCTTGAGCTCACGACGAAGCGCAGCGATCTTATTACGAATGAGGCGACGGTCGACCTCGAGCTGACTTTCGCCCTGACCAAAACGTGAGCCGATGCCGCCGCGCGTCTGCTCCTTGGCGAGATGGCTCCACATGCCGCGCAGACGAGGCAACAGATATTGAAGCTGTGCCAGCTGTACCTGCAGGCGTCCCTCACGCGTCTGAGCATGCAGGCCAAAGATATCCAGGATCAGTGCTGTACGATCGATAATCTTTACCGGCTCGCCTACGGCTTTCTCCAAATAGGACTGCTGCGAGGGCGATAAATCGTCGTCGAAGATAACAACATCGACATCCATACGATGCACGAGCCCGCAAAGCTCCTCAACCTTACCGGAGCCGATAAACGATTTGGGATACGGCTTTACCAAACGCTGAGACAAGCGAGCCATGCACTGGGCACCAGCCGTATAGGCAAGGCGCTCCAGCTCATCGAGCGATCGATCGAGTGGCCATGCATTGTCGCGCCACTCAACACCAACTAAAATGGCACGCTCGGGCTCGGGTGCCGTGGGAACAAGGGGGAAACGGGCCATTAGACAGCCTCAATACGATGCAGGATATCTTCAACGACCTCATCGATCGTACATTCATCCATATCAAACCACAAGATACGGTCATCGCGCTTAAACCACGAAAGCTGACGCTTGGCATAACGACGCGAACGCATCTTAATGAGTTCGCGAGCCTCATCTATGCTCATCACGCCATTGAAAGCATCAATGATCTCTTTATAGCCAATTGCCTGCATCGACGTCAGGGCATCTCCCAGCCCCTGGCCCATAAGACCGCGGACCTCATCGACAAGGCCCTGCTCAAACATCAGATCGACGCGCTGGTTAATGCGCTCGTAGAGCACCTCGCGATTACGCGTCAGACCAAACCATAGGGCATGATAATGCTCGTGCGGAACACTAAACTGCGACTTTTGCTGCGCATAGGAGACGCCATCATCATTCATCTCGAGCGCACGAATCACACGGCGCACGTTATGGGGATGAATAACAGCAGCCGATTCTGGATCGCGCTCGGCAAGCAAGGCATGCAGTTCTTCCTCGCCAATACGCTCGGCAAGCTCCTGATAGCCCGCACGGCGATCGTCCTCAAGTTCGCCCGAGGGAAAGTCCATCTCATCGAGGGCTGCCTTGAGATATAGCCCCGTACCTCCGCAAAAAACCGGCAGGCAACCCGAACCAAGGAGACGTTCAACATGCGCGCGAGCGTCAGCCTGATAAAGCGCAGCAGAATATGCCACACCCGGCTCTACAATGTCGACGAGACGCAGCGGCGCCGTGCACTCATCGGGTGCCATCTTTGCGGTACCGATGTCCATGCCGCGATAGATTTGCATCGCATCGCACGACAGCACTTCGGACGAAAGACGAGCTGCCAAACGGTCGGCAACATCACTCTTACCAACCGCCGTCGGACCGACGATCGCAACGGCGGAAAGACCTGCCCCGGGAGAAACCATTAGCGCGGCTCGCCCACAACGGAGCCGGACAAATACCAGGTCTTGGCAACGTCAACGTCAACATCAACGATCTTGCCAACAAGCTGATCGATGCTGTAACCCTCGGGGATAGGCGCATGCACGGTCTGATTCTTGGGACTCTTGCCCAGCAGGACCGCGTCGTTCTTTTTACTCGTTCCCTCAATGAGCGCCGGAACCACAGTATGAAGCTCGCCCTGGTTATACTCGTGTGCCGTGGTCTCGATAACCTTAACCAAGCGATTGAAACGCTCGAGAATAACCTCATGCGGCGTAGGATCGTCAATCTCGGCGGCCGGGGTACCGGCCCGCTTGGAATAGATGAAGGTATAGGCCTGAGCATAGCGGACCGTCTCGGCAAGTGAGAGCGTCTGCTCAAAGTCTTCTTCAGTCTCACCCGGGAAGCCAACGATAATGTCGGTCGAGAGCGCGATATCGGGCATGCGGTTGCGAATGCGATCGACAAGGCCCAGATAGTCCTCGCGTGTATAACGGCGATTCATCTCTTTGAGGATCCGCGTCGAACCTGACTGGACGGCCAAGTGCAGCTGCGGCATAACGGCAGGCGTCTCGGCCATGGCGTCGATGGTCTCGGGCAACAGGTCCTTGGGATGCGAAGACGTAAAGAAGATGCGCTCCACGCCCGTATCGCCCACGGCACGCAGCAGATCGGCAAAACGCGGCTTGCCAAACAGATCGCGACCATATGAGTTAACGTTTTGGCCCAGCAGCGTAATCTCACGCACGCCCTGGCGCACCAAACCGGTCACCTCGTCGACAATCTCCTCGAAGGGGCGGCTCTTTTCGCGACCGCGCACGTACGGCACGATGCAATAGGTGCAGAAATTATTGCAGCCCGTCATGATGGGCACCCAGGCGTGATACTGAGTCTCGCGATGCCACGGCATGCTCATGGCATCCGTGTCCTCGTGTTCATTGGTGCGGATATGACGCTTGCCGTCCAGGAATG
>CAKUGX010000103.1 GCA_934654765.1 uncultured Collinsella sp.
ACTCATGGAAAACCTCCCATTTCCCGATGTCCAAGAAATGGGAGGCAGTTCACTGTCCCCTTTGTGGTGGTTTTGGGTCTGAAGCAACGCTAGTGTCGGAGTCCCAACAAGCCGCGGCCGCGATGGCGGGCGTCAGCGTGCACCTGAGCGTGCGGACCGGCGGCCTTGACGGACTCGGGCAGGTGCGAGTACTTCTTCTCGAAGTTCTCCTCGAACATGACGGCCAGGTTGTGCGCGGCCTCGTCGTAGCGAGCGGTGCTCTGCCAGTACTGGCGCGGCACCAGGATGCCGTCGGGCACACCGTGGCACGTGGTGGGAATGTCGACGTTAAAGATATCGTCGTGGACGAACTCGCTGTCCTCGATGGTGCCGTCGAGGGCGCGCGCGACCAGGGCGCGCGTGTAGGCCAGCTCAATGCGATGGCCCACGCCGTAGCCGCCGCCGATCCAGCCGGTGTTGACCAGATAGACGCGGGTGCGACCGTCGGCGATGCGCTCGCCGAGCATCTTAGCGTAGACCATGGGGTCGAGCGGCATAAACGGCTCGCCAAACAGCGAAGAGAACGTGGGCGTGGGCTCGGTGACGCCGACCTCGGTGCCGGGGATCTTGGCCGTAAAGCCCGTCACAAAGTGATACATGGCGGCGTCGGCCGTCAGGCGTGAGATGGGCGGCAGCACGCCAAAGGCATCGCAGGTCAGGAAGAGCACGACGCTTGGGGTGGTGCCCATGCCCTTGGTCCACGCGTTGGGAATGTGCTCCACAGGGTATGCCACGCGCGTGTTGTGCGTGATCGAGATGTCGTCGTAGTTGGGCTTGCGGTTCTCGTCGAGCACCACGTTTTCGCATATGGCACCAAAGCGGACGGCGTTGAAGATTTCGGGCTCGTGGAACGCGTCCAGGCCCTCGCATTTGGCGTAGCAGCCACCCTCGATGTTGAAGATGCCCATGTCGGACCAACCGTGCTCGTCGTCGCCGATCAGTAGGCGCGTGGGGTTGGCCGAAAGCGTGGTCTTGCCGGTGCCGGACAGGCCAAAGAACACGGCGGTCTCGTGCGTGACGGGGTCCATGCTGGCCGAGCAGTGCATGGGCAGCACGTCGTCCTCGACGGGCAGCAGGTAGTTCATAACGCTGAAGATAGACTTTTTGATCTCGCCGGAGTAGCCGGTGCCCGCGACCAGAATCACGCGTTCCTGGAAGTTGATGACCACGGCGGCGCTGGAGTTGAGGCCCTTAATGGCGGGATCGCACTGGTAGCCGGGAGCGGCGAGCACGCAAAAGTCCGGCTCGCCGGTGCGCGCGATTTCGCGGGCGAGCGGGCGGGCGAGCATCTGCTTAATAAAGAGTGCCTGGCTGGCACGCTCGCAGGCAACGAGCAGTCGACGCGTGTGGTTGCGGTCGGCGCCGGCCATGCCGCGGGTGACGAACACATCGCGCTCGTTGAGATAGTTGACGATACCGGCCTTGATGGTCTCGTAGCTCTCGATCGAAAGTGGTCGGTTGACGGCGCCCCAGGCGATCTTGTCGTGCACGTCGGGCGTGTCGACGATAAAGCGGTCGTTGGGCGAACGGCCGGTGCGCTCCCCCGTCTCGATCACGAGTGCGCCATTGGATGCCATGCGGCCTTCTTCGCGGCGGACGGCGTGCTCGACGAGCTCCGCGGCGGGTAGATCGACCAGCAGACGGGGCTGATTCTCGGCGGGATCTTCGACCAGCGTAAGACCAAAGTTGGACAAAACTTCTGCAGGGGTAACACCAGGCATGGGGCCTCCTTTAAAAGCGCGACACGTGGACGCGGCGCGCACTTTACTCACGTAAAGCCCGTTGTACCCGATATGCAAAAACGTTTTTGCGGCAACGGCGAAGCGCCCGCCCAACGGTCAAAAATCGCAGGCAAGCGGCCTAGTCATTGAGGACGTTTTTAAACGACTAATCGTTGGGGACATTCTTGAACAGGCAACAACCAAGGACCGTCCCCGGATGCCGGCACAGGACCGTTTTCGTAGATTCTCTGAAGGGCTGTGGCCAAAAAATGGCAAATATGAGTACTGTTACCGTTGCGGATACATTTATTTTGTTTATAAAAGAAGCCCTTGATGGAATTTATTCACATCAAGGGCTTCTTTTATTGAACATTTGGAGAGATACAACAGCATATCCACTCGATAGATACGTCAGATAGTCTTTAAAATGGCCAAAATTGCTGCTACTGAAAAGGTATCAGTACTCATATTTGACGATTTTTGGTCACGACTCTTTATAGACACCCTGCACGGCGGCGCGAAACAGCCTCCAGCGGCAAGCAATCCGAAGACTGTCCCCAGTAACTAGCCGTTTAAGAACGTCCCCAATGACTAGTTATAGCGGCAGGCCTTGGCCGAGCATGGCGATGGCGCTCATGAGGACCAGCATGCCAGCAGCGTAGGGCAGCACCGCGCCCAGGAGCTCGGCGTCCTTTCCGCGCACGTGCACGGCGGCAAGGCCAATCGCGAGCGTCTGCGGAGAGATCATCTTACCGGCGGCGACACCCAGGGCGTTCAGCGCGACCATCCAGTAGTCGCTCACGCCCAGCGCAGCGGCAGCCTGGCTCTGGATGGGACCAAACAGCATGCCCGAGGACGTGCCCGAGCCGGTCACAAACGCACCGACCGCACCAATCCACGGAGCCAGAATCGGGTACAGACCGCCGGCGACCGCAATGCAAAACGAGCTGATCGACGAAATCATGCCGGCATAGCCCATCACCTTGGCGCAACCCAGCACCGAAAGCATGGTAATGACCGTCGGCATCATCTGCTTGACGGTCGTGACCAGCACCTCGCCCATCAAGCGCGGCGATGCGCCCTGAATGGCACCGCCGACAAACGCCGCCAGGAAAATCCAGACGCCCGGCGTGTTGATCCACGAAAACGTAAGTGTACCGGGGTTCTCGCCGCAATACACCTGCACGTGACTCGCAAACGGCGCGAGCGCGGCATGTACAGCGGGCACCAGATTTGACGTGCCCAGCAGCAACGCAAAAATCAGGATGAAGCACGACCAGGCCGAAAGCGCTGACTCAACGGTGAGCCGCTCGCCGGCCTCGATATTCATGTGGAAGCGCGCGTCCAAATGCCCCGACTTCTCGGCGCGCATGGCAAGCGCGGCGGTCAGCGCGAGCGACACGATGGAGCCCACAACCACGGCAAGCTCGGGGCCCACAAACATGGCGACGACCAGGGCCGCACCTACAAAGGACACACCGGAAAGCAGTGCCACGCCGGCAACGCCGCGCAGACGCTCGCTTACGCTCGCAACATTGCCCTGATCGTCGGCCGCACGACCCGCAACCAGCACAATGAGCAGCGGCATCACCACAAAGAACGGCGCGAGCTGCACCAGCTGAACGGTCGCCAGGTGCAGGGGATCCAGACCCACCAGATCGGCAACGGACACCGTGGGGATGCCGATGGAGCCGTAGGGCGTGGGCACGCCGTTGGCCAGCAGGCAGATCAACACGGCGGGCACAGCCTCAAAACCCAGGCCCGCGAGCATGCCGGCGGGAATGGCAACAGCGGTACCAAAACCGGCCATGCCCTCCATAAAGCCGCCGAAGCACCAGGCCACGAGCAGCGCCAGCAGCCGGCGGTCGCTGCTGATGGAGGTAATCATGCTGCCGATCACGTCCATGGCGCCCGTACGCACGCACAGGTTATACGTGAACACCGCGGCGATAATCACCAACACGATGGGCCACAGGGCCATCAAAAAGCCCTCGAGCGAGGCAGTCGCGATCTGCACCACCGGCAGATGCCACCATGCGAAGGCGAGCACACACGAAAGGGCGAACGAGCCCATAGCGGCCTTCCAAGCTGGCCATTTAAAGCACAGCAGCATCACGACAAGCCAAATGATCGGCACAAGAGCCAGCAAAAATGCGGCGACGTCCATAGGTAAGAACTCCTTGGTACCGCGCGGGCGGCATCGGGGGGTCACAAAACCTCAACAGAATACCGCACGTTTACCGACAAATTACCGCCGCCCGCCGAAATTATTGAACAACCTGTTCAAAAACACGAGTCGATACCACCGCGGCTATACTAGAGCGCAGCAATAGAAAGGAATCGCCTTGAGCATCACGCCCATCGATAGCATTCGCCGCGCCATCGCCCGCCGCAACGGCGTCACCGACCCCACCGTATCGGGCGGGGCGCACGGGCAGGGCGGACGCATCGAGAACGGCCTCTTCCCTGCCTCGCACACTGCCGAGGAACTCGCACGCATCCAAGAGCTGAGTCAGCGCAACGCCGGCGGGCCCGATAGCAGCCAAGCCACACGTCGCCGGCGCGAACGCGATCGGGAGCCCGGCCCCGTCCGCCGCATGGTCAACGCTTGGTGGAACCGCCTGCTCGCAGCCGTCTACGGCGGCGGCTTCTCCATGCAGGAAGCGGAATACGAGGAGCACGCCACCCGTCGCGACTACCTTTGGAATACCCTGGGCACCGCCGTATGGGGCATAGCGTTTCCGCTGCTCACCATCGTGTCGACGCAGCTCGTAGGCGCCGAGGAGGCCGGCAAGTTCTCCATCGCCTTTGTCACCGGCACGCTCATCATGATCGCGTGCAACTACGGCGTGCGCAATTTCCAGGTCTCGGACATCGACGAAAAGACATCCTTTGCCTCCTACCAGCTCAACCGCTGGATCTGCGGAGCGCTCGCGCTGGCATGCGGCCTGGTATACAGCAGCGCCCGCGGCTACGATGCGCAGATGGCCACGATCGGCCTGGGCGTCTACCTCTATAAGGTGATCGACGGCATCGCCGACGTGTACGAGGGCCGCCTGCAGCAGGCCGACAAGCTCTATTTGGCCGGCATGAGTCAAACGCTGCGCTCCGCCGGCGTCATCGCGGTCTTTAGCGTGGCCCTGCTCCTCACGCGCAGCATGCCCATCGCGGCCATGGCCATGGGTGTTACCGCGATTGCCTCGCTTGTGCTGGTCACCGCCCCGCTCGCCCTGCTCGAGACCGAAAAATCGCGTCGCGTGAGCCTGCGCGAAGTCGGCCACCTCTTTGCGCAGTGCGCCCCGCTCTTTGGCGCGCTCTTTTTGTTCAACCTTATCGAGAGCATGCCAAAATTTGTGATGGAGGGCACGCTGGCCTACAAGTATCAGCTGTACTTTAATGCCCTGTTCTTTCCGGCGCAGGCTATTTTGTTGAGCATTGGATTTATCTATAAACCGCAGCTCCTGCGTCTGTCGAGCATTTGGGCGAATCCGCGCAAGCGTCGCCGCTTTGACCTGATCATTATTGCCGTTATGGCGCTGATCGTGGCCATCACCGGCGTGTGCGCCGCATTTATGGCAGGTCCCGGTATTCCCCTCATGAGCTTTATGTACGGCCTCAGCTTTGAGCGCTACCGTACGCTGGCGCTGTTGATGGTCGTCGCCGGCGGCGTCACCGCGGCCATCGACTTTATCTACGCCATCATCACGGTGCTGCGCCATGCCGGCGACGTCACCAAAATCTACCTGATCTGCTTCGCCGTAAGCGTGGTGCTGCCGGTGATCCTGATCAACCTGCTGGGTCTGATGGGCGCCGTGGTGAGCTACCTAGCCATCATGGCGCTACTCCTGGTTCTGCTGATTATCGAATACGCCCACATCCGCCAACGCATCGAACGCGACCGCAACCCCTACGGCGCCTAATTCGAATCAATTTGAAGAAAAGAAACGTCGATGTTTAGGCACCGACAGTGAGCAGTCTCGAAGTGCCCCAGGTTGGCGCGAAACGAGGGCGAAGCGTACCTGAAAGGTACGTGAGCCCGAAGCTGAACGCCAAGATGGGGCGCCAGACTCCCGCGCAGCGTCGAGAGATTACGCCGTTCGACAGAACGGCGTAACTTCTTCTTACATCATGCCGCCCATGCCGGCGCCGGCGCCAGCGAGAGCGCTCAAATCGGGGCCGTCCTTGGGGATCTCGTTGATGGAGCACTCGGTGATAAGGATGAGGCCAGCAACGGAAACCGCGGACTGCAGAGCGGTGCGGGTAACCTTCACAGGGTCGGAAACGCCCATGGCAATCATGTCGCCATACTCGCCATTGGCGCAGTTCAGGCCTTCGCCCTTCTTCATGCCCTTAACCTTCTCGACCACAACGGAGCCTTCGAAGCCAGCGTTCTGGGCAATGGTGCGCATAGGGGCCTCAAGAGCCTTGCGGATGATGGCAACGCCAACTTCCTCGTCGTGGTTCGCGCAATCAACGGCGTCGAGAGCGGGCAGAGCGTGAAGCAGCGCTACGCCGCCGCCAGCAACGATGCCCTCTTCAACAGCCGCGCGAGTCGCCTGCAGGGCGTCCTCGATACGGCTCTTCTTCTCTTTGAGCTCAGCCTCGGTGGCAGCGCCAACGCGCAGCACCGCAACGCCGCCAGCCAGCTTGGCCAGGCGCTCATGCAGCTTCTCGCGGTCGAAGTCGGAGTCGGTGTGCTCCATTTCGGCCTTGATCTGGTCGATGCGGTCCTGGATGGCAGCCTTGTCGCCGTCGCCATCGACGATGGTGGTGGCGTCCTTGGAGACCTTGACAGTCTTCGCATGGCCGAGCATGCTCACGTTCGCGT
>CAKUGX010000104.1 GCA_934654765.1 uncultured Collinsella sp.
TTTGGTGGGCGTTAGAAGATTTGAACTTCTGACCTCTTCCGTGTCAGGGAAGCGCTCTCCCCCTGAGCTAAACGCCCAAATGGAGCGGACAACGGGGCTCGAACCCGCGACCCCAACCTTGGCAAGGTTGTGCTCTACCAACTGAGCCATGTCCGCTTACGAGGATTAATCTTACGTGATACCCGCATCCTATGCAAGAACTTTTTTGAAAAGTTTTGCGACGCCCTCGCGAACCTCGCGAAGACATCAGCCACCACGGAAGGTGTAGGCAAACGCAAGCTCGCCGCAAGAGGCCCCTACAACTCAGCGAGCATGATCCAGGCAGAGCTGTCCTGCGCGAGCCTGCCATCTGCAAGCGGTGATGAGGTGAGCAGAACCCTACCCGCCGGCAGCTCCACGGGTGCTGCACCGAAGTTCGTCACACATGCCCAGCCGTTGTCGCGGCGATAGGCGATGACGCCACCCTCAGCGCCCTCGGCACCATCCGCAAGGCCGGTGCGCCCGTCAAGATCGAGCCACGCAAGATCGTTAGCGCGCCCGCGCAGCTTGCGCCGCAGCCAGAGGGCGTCGCGATAGAGCGCAAGCATCGATGTCGGGTCCGCTTCTTCCCTATCGGCAGCGTAATCGGAAAACCATGCAGGCTGCGGCAGATGGGGAGCCGCATCGGCGTCCGCCGGTGAAAACCCAAACGATCCGCCCTGCGCGGGATCGTCCGCTGCCACCCACGGCAGGGGCACACGGCAGCCGTCGCGCCCCTTCTCGCGCTTCGGTCCGTGCGTATTGGTCGCAGTAGGATCTTCAAGTGCGGCCCACGGGATATCGGCCACCTCAAAAAGGCCGAGCTCCTCACCCTGATACACGTATGCCGAGCCCGGAAGCGCCAGCTCGAGCAAAAGGGCCGCCCGCGCGCGGCGCTCGCCGAGTTCACGGTCCTCGTCATAAGACGACCCGTCGCGTAAGAGCCAGTCGAGCGCAATCTGGTGGTAGCGCGTCGCCTTGATCTGCGGCAGGGCATAGCGCGTCGCCACGCGCGGCACGTCGTGGTTGGAGAGCACCCAGGTCGAGGCGGAATCGGATTCTATAGCTGCCTTCAAGCCCTCCTCGATTGCAGCGTGCATGTCATCATAGGTCCAAGTGGCCTTGGCAAACTCAAAGTTGAATGTCTGGCCAAGCTCGCTGGGACGCGCGTAGAGATACTGGCGCTCGGGCAGCACCCACGCCTCGGCAACGGCGCTGCGTGGCGGATCATAGCGGTCGAACACGCGGCGCCACTCGCGATAGATCTCGTGGACCTCGTTGCGGTCCCACAGCGGATGGGTGCCGTCCTCAACCATGTCATCGCCCTCGGCGAGATGCCACCGGTCGAGGTCATCGCGGTCGAGATCCTTGGCGAGACCGTGCGCCACATCAATGCGAAAGCCATCGACGCCTCGATCGCTCCAAAACGCCAGGACGTCGCAAAAGAACGCATGAACCTCGGGGCACGACCAGTCAAAGTCCGGCTGCTCGGGCGTAAACATGTGCAGATACCACTGACCGTCCGCGACGCGCGTCCAGGCGGGGCCGCCAAAGTTGGCATTCCAATTGGTGGGAGGCAGCTCGCCGTGCTCGCCGCGACCATCGCGGAAGATATAACGGGCGCGCTCGGGCGATCCGGGGCCGGCGGCAAGAGCGGCTTTGAACCAGGGGTGCTGGTTGGACGAATGGTTGGGCACGATGTCGACGATGACCTTGATGCCGTGCGCGTGAGCCGCAGCGATCATGTCATCGAAGTCGTCAAGCGAGCCGAGACGTGGGTCGACATCGCAGTAGTCCGCCACATCATAGCCGCCATCAACAAGAGGCGATGGGTAAAACGGGCTCAGCCAGATGGCCTCGATACCCAGCCGCTCAAGATAGTCCATCTGCTGGGTAATGCCCGCGATATCGCCCAGACCCGAACCAGTCGAATCCTTAAACGAGCGCGGGTAGATTTGATAAATCGCGGCATCGGACATCCATGAGCGCGAAGAGGACTTTTCTGTAGCCATGGGGTGCGCCTCCCTTGCAACGAGGTTTTGCGAGATGCCCACGATGATACGCCCAAAGCGGACATTCGCGGCAAACAACGCCACAGCCACGCCCCAAACGCTCGCTCCCTCTCGGGTTCGAGCCCAGACGACGGGTACGAAAAAGCCCGGCTACCGTAGTAGTCGGGCTGTTACGCTTGGAGCGGACAACGGGGCGTCCGCGTATCCGCTTCGCGGATCCGCACCGGCTTCGGCCGCCTGCTGGCGTCCTCGCCAGCTCGCTACAAACGCTCCGCGTTTGCTTAACGCTCGCTCCCTCTCGGGTTCGAGCCCAGGCGACGGGTACAAAAAAGCCCGGCTACCGTAGTAGTCGGGCTGCTGCGTTTGGAGCGGACAACGGGGCTCGAACCCGCGACCCCAACCTTGGCAAGGTTGTGCTCTACCAACTGAGCCATGTCCGCATATGTAAAACAAAACGGGCGCCGGAGCGCCCGGATGTTGCCTGGAGGCGAAGCCCGGATTCGAACCGGGGGTAAAGGCTTTGCAGGCCTCTGCCTTACCACTTGGCCACTTCGCCGAAAATGGACCGCCTAAACGGTCCGGAAATGCAATGGAGCGGACAACGGGGCTCGAACCCGCGACCCCAACCTTGGCAAGGTTGTGCTCTACCAACTGAGCCATGTCCGCTTGCGGGTTATTAATTTACGCGAGTTGTCCAAAAGACGCAAGTACTTTTTTCAAAAAACTTGTCTGCCGCATGTTCTTAGCAGCTAAACGCGCTAAAGCGATTGGCTAGGCACACGATTCCAGCGCTCCGCTAAACAGCTTCACCATCTGCACGCGCGTGCCGGCGCCGTCCGTACGACGAGCAACCTCCACGTTATCGACGAGCATACGCATAAGCTTGATACCACGGCCGCGCTCCTCTGATGCGACCGGTTCGCTCGTTTCATCGATAGAATAGCCGGCACCTCGATCAAGCACCTCAACCACAACGCGATCGCCATAGGCCTGAACCGTCAGGACGCACCCGATACCGCCCGCATGGTCATAGGCATTACCCAGCGCCTCCCCCGACGCCAATGCGACATCGTAGCGCTCGTCACGGCGCAACGGAAGCGATTCAAGGAGTTCGGCGATGCGATGTCGGTAGTATGGAAGATTCTCGATGCCCTGACGGACCTCGACGCTCTTACTCCAGCGAGGCAGCTCCCCCACCGGAATGGCGGGAATAGACTCCCGTGCCGGCCCCGCGACATGAAGAATATCGACAAGACGAGCAATCTCCAAAAAGCGAACAACTTCACCTGATGCATTGACGAGCGAAAGCAGGCCTTCTCGCCTCATGAGCTCACGAGCGCGCGTAAGCAGGAATGCCAAGCCCGTCGAATCGATAAAGCTAACAGCCTGACAGTTGATGACGACACGACGCACGCCGCGGCCAATCAAAGCATCCAACCGCCGACGCAGCGCAGGCACCGTGGCGATGTCGATATCGCCTGGTGGCGTCAAAACCGCTATGTCATTCCACTCATTCATACGACCATGGTTCCCCAAAAAAGCCCACTCGATGCATTCGTTTCCCCAACCGTACGGATTCAGCCCGCCCAGCGTCGCCTATGAACGACCCCGTAAAAACTCAAGGGACACCAATGCAATGTCATCGTCCAGCGCCGATTCGGTAAATCGGTCGAGCTCGCCCAAGACCTTGCCGCAGATTCCCGATACGCCCTCACCCGAGACAGAGAGCAGAAGGTCACGAAGGCGCTGCTCGCCAAAGAAAGCACCCGAGCGGTCACGTGCTTCGATTGTTCCGTCGGTGTACATAAATAGCATGTCACCAGGAGCGAACGTAAACACGCCTGTCTCGTACACCATGCTCTCAAAGGCACCGATTACCCCCGATTGGCATCCAAGCAGCTCGACCTCTCCCCCACGAGCCTCGTCGCCACCCAGCGGCATCGACTCTGGCCTGATGACCATGGTCGGAGGATGGCCCGCCGAACAATACGTTGCGCGTCCGGCTTTAAGGTCAATCTTGGCGATAAAGGCCGTCACGAACGTCTCGACCCTCGAAAAGCCCATGAGCATGCTGTTAAGGGAGCGTGCCATGCGGGCCGGTCCAGCGCCCTCCCAGGCATATGCCGTCAGGGCCGTCTTGACGAGCGCGGACATCGATGCAGCCTCAATGCCTTTGCCAGACACATCGCCCAGAATCATGACGGCGCAATCGTCGGGAAGACGGATGAGCGTATAGAAATCGCCGCCGACCAACGCCGAGTTCGTGGCCGACAGGTACACCGAATCGGTTGCGATACCCGGAACATCCCCCAGTGAATTTCTCATGCCAATCTGGAGGGTCTGAGCGATATGGCGCTCCTCACGCTTTTGAGATTCGCCTTCATAGATCAGTTCAAAGTCATGAGCCAAGTGCACCAAGTAGTCATATTCAAGGTCATCAATCGGCTCTTGGCTACCATCACGAAGCAGCAGCGCGCGCGTCGTCGGGCCCTTCGCAACAGAAGCAGGAACGATCGCGTCGTTACTGTGCTTGCCATCGCCCTCAGAGCGCGGGCGCCCCGCCTCGATGCCGGTGTCGACGTAGAGACCTTGGCAAGGCAGGCCATGTGCCCTAAGCCAGCCTCCCATAGGCATCGATTCGTCAACGCGAGTTATACGGACGTGTTTAAGGTCCTCGGCACTCGTGCCGCCCAAAACAGATGCCTCAAAGCCATCAGGGGCAGCCCCCAGACGTGCCGCTGGCGCCGTCGTGGAAAAGAAAAGCTTCTCGGGATCGTCCGGCAAAGCAACGCGACTGCCGCCTTCAAAATCTATGACGTAGGAATCCAGACTGGCGTCATACTCAATAGGGCAAAAATGGCAGTTGAGCATATTGCAGATCTCGGACGATACCGCCTGGGTAGCCGCGGCGGAATCATCTAGAAAGGTAAACAACTCATCCCGCAAGACATTGAGCGAGCGGCCAAGCTCGGCCGTGCGACGGGAGCGAAGGCTCGATGCCATGCCGACCAGCTGGATAGACAGGTAATCGCAAATGACCTCGAGCACATTAACGTCATAGGCAAGCGGTGCCTGGGGGCGTTTCCAACCAACTTCCAGCACGCCAAGGATCTGCGTACCGTAAAAAACGGGAAGACAGATTTCACTGCGGTACGGAGGCATATCCTGCATGCGCAACAGGTGCTTAGAACGATTATCCAGGTCCATGAACATACCGGAGGCGGCCTTATCGCCCTCGAGGTCCTGTTGAATCGACAAGCGACAAGCACGCGACTCGCGAAGAACATACGTCGGAATGCCAGCGCCATACGGCAAAAACTCGGGCAGGTAGCTGTCGTACAGCTCCTTGGAAACACCGCGAAGCTTAAAGCCACCGCTCTCAGAAAAATAGATAGCAGCGCCCGAAGCATCGAGCGTTCCTACAAGTTGGTTCAAAACGGTATCAAGCAGGCTGGGTAGCTCATCGGAGCCCACGGTGCTCATAATGACCGAGAGCGTGCCAGAGAGACGCTTGTTCGCCACTCTAAGCTCCGATAACGCACGCTTGAGTTGCCGGTCGTGAGAATACTGTTCCTCGATACTGTGAAGCGCCACCAGGACACGTGGTGCGCGGCGCCCAAAGATGCGTGGAGGCGTTACGGAGCCCGCACGAACCAAGACGGGAATAAAAGAGCCGTCACTCAGCTTGAGCATCAGTTCGTTCTCGGAGCCATCAGTTTCAAATGGCAGACGATGTTCCGTCGCACGTTCAAAAGCGGACGAGTACAGGACGTCTTTAACATCTCCACCGATGACGTCGGCGCGTTCCTCGCACATCAAACCAAGTAAGCGATTATTCACATGCAGAATGGTTCCGTCGAGCTCGCAGATGATGACAGCATCGCTCGTGATCTCGACTAGTTGGGCAACGTCTGCCCACTCGTTGCGTTCAAGCGTTTCCATCGTGGACCCCACCGTCTATCGGTAACAAAAAAGCCTCCGAAGAGGCTTCTCAAATGCGATGGTGTCGGAGGCGGGACTTGAACCCGCATGACCAAAAAGCGGTCACTAGCACCTCAAGCTAGCGCGTCTGCCAATTCCGCCACTCCGACATGCTATGTTGTTGATTCGCTGTTCGTTTTGTTCGACCCGCGCGTTCAACGAGGAAGATAATAACCTATGATTCGAGAACTGTGCAAGCACTTTTTTGAAAAAAGTTTTCGAATTTGTGAATGCGCTGGTAGATGTATATGTCCGGCCCCGAATCGGTGTTGCCTCCCGGCGCGTCCTCGGGCATGAGC